>DATHRP010000191.1:0-2281 GCA_035465195.1 Afifellaceae bacterium
GCCGCGCGCAAGGCGAAGGCCAACGTGGTCGGCATCGTCGGGCTGGTGGAGAACATGCCGGACGGTGACGCGCAGAGGCCCGGCGATATCGTGACCTCGATGTCCGGCAAGACGATCGAGGTTCTCAATACGGACGCCGAAGGCCGGCTGGTGCTGGCCGACATCCTCACCTACGTGCAGAAAAAGGCGAAGCCGTCGCACATCGTCGACCTGGCGACGCTGACCGGCGCCATCATCGTCGCGCTCGGCCATCACCGCGCCGGCATGTTCTGCAACGACGACGACCTGGCGGCCGCGATCTCCGGCGCCTCGGACGAGACCGGCGAGAAGGTCTGGCGCATGCCGCTCGGGCCGGAATACGACAAGATGATCGATTCCAAGAATGCCGACATGAAGAATATCGGCGGGCGATGGGGCGGCTCGGTGACGGCCGCCCAGTTCATCCAGCGCTTTATCGAGGGTGACACGCCCTGGGCCCACCTCGACATTGCCGGCACGGCGATGGGCGCGCCCTCATCGGAGACCAACAGGTCATGGGGCTCGGGTTTCGGTGTGCGGCTGCTCGACCAGTTCGTGCGGGCGCGTTTCGAATAGATGACTGAGGTCCTGTTCTACCGGCTCGAGACCCGGCCGCTGGAGGCAGTGCTGCCGGATCTGCTGAACCGCAGCCTGTCGAAGGGATGGCGCGCCGTAGTGCAGTTCGGTTCGGACGAGCGGCTCGCGGAATTCGACAGCCACCTGTGGACATACGACGACGCCTCGTTCCTGCCGCACGGATCGCAGGCGGAAGGCAGTGCCGCCGACCAGCCCGTCTGGCTCACCTGCGGCGAGGACAATCCCAATGGAGCCGACATCCGGTTCTACGTCGATGGTGCGTCGACCGACGCATTCGATGGTTATGAGCGGATCGTGTTCCTGTTCGATGCGGCGGACAGCGAAGCCGTGGACCGCGCCAGGCAGGCCTGGCTGAAGGTCAAGGCCGAAGGACGCGATGCGACCTACTGGCAGCAGGATGAAACCGGCCGCTGGGCTAAGCAGGGATAGGCGGCAGATTGCCTTCGGCGATCAGCGGTTGACCGCTTGCGCCAGAACCGCATGACGGATATCCCGCTGCGGAATGCTGAGGCCGACCAGGATCATCGTCTCGACGCCCTCGCAATCGCGGTCGTAACGGTCGAATTGCTCGATGATCCGGTCCTGGCGTTCGTCGCCGGCCGCAAGCAGGGCGTTCATCAGGGTGTCGTGGTCGATTTCCGGGATAGGCACGGGATGGGCCGCGCCTTCGGCGGCTGCCTCCAGCGTCGAGATCGAAAGTTCGAACCGCTCCTTGTTGAAATCGGCGATGATCTTTTCCGCATCCCTGTCGGGCAGGTCGTTGAGCAGGATCTTCTCGGCGCTGACATAATCCGGCCTGATCTGCACATCGCAGAAATCCGGTCCGTAGCGCTGATAGCGCCTGATCTGCGCCAGTTGCTCGCGACTTATTTTTTCCAGCAGCGGAAGCCCCGCGTGGCTGAGGTTTTTCGGATTCTCCTTGACCGCACGGACGACCAGTCCACCGACTTCCTTGTGGAAAAGCTTCTCGTCCTTGTGGCTGGCAAACGAACGGATCGAGCGATCGAGCTCCTCGACCTCCTTGTCACCGAAGGCCTTGAAGGCGTTGTAGACGTCCGAATATTCGCGTGGCTGAGTTTCAAGAACCGCAATGACATCGACGGGGGCTTCCGGCCCGCTGTCCGGACGGAGCATGAAGACCACGCCAAAGCTCAAGAGGACCAAGACGATGGCGCCGACAATGAAGCGCATGGCAAACTACCCGGTATCACTTTCGCGCCAATATGCCGGCGAATGGTTGAGATCGTCTTAACCTTGTCGGCTTGCATGCCCGCTCAGATTGTCCGGGCGTCTATTCCGCGGCTTCCAGTTTTGCCGATAATTCGGAAAGTTCCAGCCAGATTTCCTCCGCGCGCGCCAGTTTCTCCGCCCGCCGCGCCCTGAGCTGGGCAAGGCGGGCCGCTTCGTCCGGATCTTTCCGGTAGATGTCGGTATCCGCCAGGCGGCGGTCGATCGCTTCGATCTTGCCGGTCAGCTCGCTCATCAGCGCCTCGCATTCGGCGATCTTGCGCCTGACGGGCGCCGCCCGTTCGCGCCGTTCGGCCGCCTTGCGCCGCTCCTCGCGGGCATTGACGGCGGGCGCAGGGGCAGCGGGTCCGCCGGCCGTGCCGTCCGAAGGTGACTGGTCCGGACCTTTCAGCACCAGCTGGCGGTAGTCTTCGAGATC
>DATHRP010000192.1:0-1636 GCA_035465195.1 Afifellaceae bacterium
GATCATGAATCTTGTTGCGATCACGCTGAGACAGATGTTCCAAAGAAAGTGGTAGAAGAGGACATAGTTTTGGAGGCGAAGGTGGAAGAGCGACCATCCATCCAGGTCGAGGCGCCTGCAGTGCCGGAAAAGACAGGAGGCGAAGCGCCTGCTGAGCAGGGCGACCCGAAGATGAAGGCGGCCGACGTCAACCTTTGGTATGGCGAGAAGCAGGCCTTGTTCGACGTGAACCTCGAAATGTTCGACAAGTCGGTCACGGCGCTGATCGGCCCGTCCGGCTGCGGCAAGTCCACGTTCCTGCGCTGTCTCGATCGCATGAACGACGTGATCGATATTTGCCGCGTCCAAGGCGACATCCGGCTCGACGGTGAGGACATCTACGCCCCCCGCGTCGATCCGGTGCAGCTCCGGGCCCGCGTCGGCATGGTCTTCCAAAAGCCGAACCCCTTCCCCAAATCCATTTTCGAGAACGTTGCATACGGTCCCCGGATTCACGGGACGTGCAGGACGAAGGCCGAGTTCGAAGAGGTCGTGGAGGGCAGCCTGACGAGGGCTGGGCTCTGGGAAGAGGTGAAGGATCGTCTAGACGAGCCCGGCACCGGCCTTTCCGGCGGCCAGCAGCAGCGGCTGTGTATCGCCCGCGCCATCTCGGTGAACCCCGAGGTTCTGCTCATGGACGAGCCGTGCTCGGCCCTTGACCCGATCGCCACGGCCAAGATCGAGACATTGATGGACGAACTCAAAGAGAACCTTTGCATCGTCATCGTGACCCACTCGATGCAGCAAGCGGCGCGCGTCTCCCAGCGCACGGCTTTCTTCCATCTCGGCAAGCTCGTCGAGGTCGATCAGACGTCCAAGATATTCACCAATCCGGCTGACCAGCGGACGCAAGATTACGTCACGGGCCGTTTCGGCTGATACCGGCTCTTCAGGAGTTTTCTCAATGGAACAGCAGCACGAACACATCGTCAGGTCTTACGAGGAGGAGCTCGCGCTTCTCAACAACAAGATCGCCAAGATGGGTGGGCTTGCCGAGCAAGTGCTCGGGCAGTCCTTCGAGGCGCTGGAGCGCCGCGACCCAGATCTTGCGGCCGCGACGATCAACGAGGACGAGGCCATCGATGATCTTCAACGCGAGATCGAAGAGCAGGCGGTGGTGATGATCGCCCGCCGCCAGCCCATGGCCTACGACCTTCGTCAGATCATGGCGGCGTTGCGCATCTCCACCGATCTGGAGCGCATCGGCGATCTCGGCAAGAACATCGCCAAGCGTGCGGTTGCCGTGGTGACCGAGCAGCAGCCCAAGCAACTCATGCTGGGCCTGAAGCATATGGGCGAGCGTTCCCTGAACCAGCTCAAGGAAGTGCTCGATGCGTTCATCGAGCGCGACGCTGAGCGTGCATTGAATGTTTGGTACAAGGACGAAGAGATCGACGCCATGTACAACTCGCTGTTCCGCGAGTTGCTGACCTACATGATGGAAGACCCGCGCAACATCACCGCCTGTACGCATCTGCTTTTCTGCGCAAAGAACATCGAACGGATCGGCGACCACGCCACCAACATCGCCGAAACGGTTTATTACATGGCAACCGGTACGCAATTTGCCAATGAGCGGCCGAAGGACGACGAATCA
>DATHRP010000193.1:0-1739 GCA_035465195.1 Afifellaceae bacterium
TGATTTTCGCTGTGTCCGGGCTGGTTCTCGATGTGTCCGCCTCGGCGCAGGACGGGACGATTTATCCGCTCGAAACCCCTGCCGAGCCGAACGCGATCCCTCTCGGTACCGGCGGCGTCGAGGGCCAGACCGCGCCCGAGACCTGGTTCCGCCAGTGGGGCGACCCAATGGCGCGGAACATCTCGACAGCGACCCTTACGCCCTTCCTGCCAGAACCGGGTAAGGCGAACGGCGCGGCCGTCATTGTGGCACCCGGCGGCGGTTTCAGGTGGCTGTCGATGGGCAACGAGGGCTGGGAAGTAGCCGAGGCTCTCGCGGAGCGGGGAATCGCCGCCTTTGTGCTCAAATACCGGCTCCAGCCGACCCCGGAGTCGCTCGAGGGCTTCAGAGACTCGATGAATCGCACATTCGCGGCCGCATCCGATACGTCCGACGCTTCGCAAGCCGAGACACCGGCGAGCCCGCCGAACAGGGATTTGTCTGACCAGCTCGAGGATGCCGAGGCCGCCTATGCGCTGATCGTGGAGCGGGCCGAGGAATGGGGTGTCGATACCAAACGGCTGGGCATGATCGGCTTTTCGGCCGGTGCCGGTCTCACGATGCACAGTACGCTCAACTCCCGGGCCATGGACCTGGCCTTCATCGGTCCGATCTATGGTGGCATGGGCCCGGTCGAGGTGCCGAAGGAGGCCCCGCCGATGTTCAACGTTATCGCCACCGATGATTTCCTCTTCCGCGGCCAGTTCGGCGTGATCGAGTCCTGGTACGAAGCGGGCCGGCCGGTCGAGTTTCACCTTTACCAGAACGGCGGGCACGGTTTCGGGCTCGGGAATCCGGATCGAACCAGCAATCGCTGGTTCGATGCTTTCCTGCACTGGCTGGACGTGAACGGCTTTCTCGCTGCCACGCCGCGTAACTAAAACGTTATACGACTGGGCCACCAAGAGATGGAATGGATCATTTTCAAGTCCTTCGACAACCGAGTACTGGCGGAGATGATGTCCGAGCGCTTTCGGCTAAATGGTGTCCCTACCAAAATTGACTATGGCGCATACACCTCGGGTGTCGACGGAGTGCACCTTTACGTGCCGCAAGACCTGGTTGATCGGGCGCGCTGGTTGACCAGGGAAACCGCCCTGAGTGATGAAGAACTGGATTATCTGGCTACGGGTGAGTTACCCGATTCCAAGGACCCCGGCAAGGTATGACAAGCCAATCGACCAATAGGCGCTATTGCTCAGGCACGGAACGAAGCAAGCGAACGCCGTAGATGCCGCCCGCGATGGAGCCCTCGGCTGCGACGAACCGCAGCGCGTGTTTGCCGTCCTCGCGGCCGGCACGCGCAGCCTCCGTCAAGGGGTAGTCCACCGAATGGAAATACGGGCCCCGCTCGCCTGTCAGCGTGACTTCGGCCAGCTCGACTCCGTTGAATTCGATCGTGAAGCTGCGCCCGCGGTCGGCGCCGAAATAGTCGACGCGAAGAAAGCGGGCCTCGCCCTGCGGGTCGTTGAGGCGGTAGCCGAACCAGCCGGCGGCGTGGCGCCAGTGGCGGCCGAAATTGACCCCGGACTCGGTGTCGCTGCCGGCAAACTCGTGGTCGGATTCCGGCTGCTGCTCGCCGGGCGCGACCTTGTCGATGGTCAGCGCTTCCAGTTGCAGCGATGTCGCTTCCTCGCGCGCGCTGTCCTCCCGCCGGGCCTGCAGCGCTTGCGGCGTGCTGAAAGGCCAATACAGCATGT
>DATHRP010000194.1:0-2370 GCA_035465195.1 Afifellaceae bacterium
TCTTGCGGTGGCGTTTGCGGCCGCGTGCCTGGAAGCGGGGCGCTGCGATAGGTTGATCCTGTCGCGGCCCGCGGTCGAGGCCGGCGAGCGGCTCGGGTTCCTGCCCGGCGACATGCGCGAGAAGGTCGATCCCTATCTCAGGCCGCTCTATGACGCGCTTTACGACATGATGCCCGGCGACAAGGTGGAAAAGGCGCTTGTCGCCCAGCCGCCTGTGATCGAGGTGGCGCCGCTCGCCTTCATGCGCGGCCGCACTCTGTCCAATGCCGTGATCATTCTCGACGAGGCCCAGAACACCACGTCGATGCAGATGAAGATGTTCCTGACCAGGCTCGGCGAGAATTCCAAGATGGTCGTCACCGGTGATCCGAGCCAGGTCGACCTGCGCCCCGGCGAAGTGTCCGGCCTCGGCGAGGCCGCGCGCCTGTTGCGCGGCATGGAAAGCGTCGACATGATCGAGTTCGACGGCTCCGACGTCGTCCGGCACGCGCTCGTCCAGCGGATCGTCGAGGCCTATGACAATCGCAGCCTGCCGAAACCGGCCGTTCGCCAGCCGCCCGGGCCGGCCCGCGATGACAGCTGAACGCGACTCCGCCTGCACTGTCGCGGCCGACATTGCGATCGAGGCCGGAGAATGGCCGGCGGAATCGGACCTGCGAGCCCTTTCCGAACGCAGTCTGGAGGCTGCTTGCGCCGTGGCGCTGGCAGATGATTCCGCGCGCGTCGGCGGGGAGCTGGAGGTCAGCCTGGTCTTTACCGACGATGCCGCGATGCGGGAGCTGAACCGGAAATGGCGCGGCAAGGACAGCCCGACAAACGTGCTGTCATTCCCGCAGCCCCCGGTGCCGCACGCCCCGATCGGCGACATTGTACTGGGATTTGAGACGGTGAAGCGCGAAGCAGGACTTGCAGGCAAGCCCCTGGAGGCTCATATTTCCCATCTTGTTGTTCACGGTTTCTTGCATCTTCTGGGCTATGATCACGAGATTCCCGAAGATGCGGAGCATATGGAACGTTTGGAGCGCGAAGGTTTGAGTATGATCGGAATTGCCGATCCTTATTCCGTGACCGCACGGGTCGATGACTGACGACGGACGAAGTACCCCCTTACATGAAGGGATAACCGAGGATGGCTCGCAGGCCGGGCCGTGGCAGCGGCTTGCCGGCAAGGTGAAGGCCCTCTTGCGTATCCGCACCAACGGGTCCGCCCGGCGGGATATCGAGGACGCGATCGCCGCCGACGAGCTGAGCGGCGCCGCCTTTTCCCCGGAAGAGCGCAACATGCTGCGCGCCATCCTGAAGCTCGGCGACCTCAGGGTCGAGGACGTCATGGTGCCGCGCGCCGACATCGACGCCGCCGAGATCAACGTGCCCATCGCCCGGCTGCTTGTCGAGTTCGGCGAGGCCGGCCATTCCCGCCTGCCGGTCTACCGCGAGACGCTCGACGATCCGATCGGCATGGTTCACATCAAGGACATCATGAAATGGATCCTCGAGACCGCGGCGGGCGGGCAGGCGCCGGGCATCGGGGAAGACGGCAAGGTCAGTCTCGACCTCGGTGCCGTCGACCTGCAGACGACGCTGCACGCCACCGGCATGGCTCGCCCCGTTTTGTTCGTCCCGCCCTCCATGCCGGCGCGGATGCTGCTTGAGCGCATGCAGGCGAGCCGCACCCAGATGGCCCTCGTCATCGACGAATATGGCGGCACCGACGGCCTGGTCTCGCTGGAGGATCTCATGGAGATCATCGTCGGCGAGATCGAGGACGAGCACGACGAGGCCGAGGAGGAGGCGACGATCGTCAAGGTCGGTGACGGCCTCTACGTCGCCGACGCCCGCGCCGATATCGACGACGCCGTCGCGATGATCGGCCCGACCTTCGATGTCGGCGAATACGGCGAGGATGCCGACACGATCGGCGGCCTTGTCTACACGGCGGCCGGGCGCATTCCCGTGCGCGGGGAGATCATCCATCCGATCGCCAATTTCGAGTTCGAGATACTCGATGCCGACCCGCGTCGCATTAAGAAGATCCGCATTCGCGAGCGGCGCAAGCTCAAGACGCCGCTGCGCAGTCGGCCGCGCAACGCGGCGGCCGCGTCGTCGGAACCGGCCAACGACGATCCCGTCCCCAGCAAGTCGAGCGCGGCGTCCGGCTAAATCCGGCATTCCGTAGTCCCCACGAAAGTTATACACGGCCTTGCTTGATTTTCCGGCACGCAGGCCGTCATTTATCCGTTCCTGAAGCGGCGATTCGGCGGAAAGAATGGACCGTCTGGCCAATGCGGTCATCCTGGCCTGGGGCGTACGCCGGTGGGCCATAGCCTGGGTTGCGGGCAGCCTTTCCGCGCTGGCCCATGCGCCCGTCTT
>DATHRP010000195.1:0-1551 GCA_035465195.1 Afifellaceae bacterium
CGCCACGTTCCCGAAACTGATCGTCGATGCCGATCCCGGCGCGCTCATCTGGGACGCGATGCGCCACGCCATCATGGGCTCGGACAATCTCGACCATCTCACGGTGCCGGGCATCCATTTCATCCAGGAGGATTCGGCCGACGCGATCGGCAGCGCCATCGCGGAGTGGATGGATCGGCATGGCATCTGAGGAGGAAGGGGGCATCGCGGTCCGACACGTTCAATCCCTGTCGAGCCTGTCCAGCACCGCCATGAGTTTTTGCGTCTCCGACGGGCTCAGCTTTCTGCCGAATTCGCTATCGATCGCCGCCCTGTACGACGGCCACATGCGGCGCAGCAGGTCCCGGCCATCCTCGGTCAGGGCAAGCAAGTGGCCGCGCCCGTCATCCGGGCAGGGCCGTCGTTCCGCATAGCCGGCTTCGACCAGCCGGTCGGTCAGCCGCGACAGGTTGTACTGGGCGAGCAGGATCCGCTCCTGCAATTCGAACGGGCGGAGACCAGGCTTGCCTGCGCGCCGCAGTTCCAGCAGCACATCGTACCAGGCAAGCGGCGGAAGGCCGTCGCGTTTGAGCGCGGCCTCGACGCGTTCCAGAAGGTTGCGGGAAACGCGCAACAGCCGCGCCCAGGTTTCGATCTTCGCGTCGCCAGTCTTGTTGGTGCGGTTCGGCATTGCCGTGCCGTAGCATTTTCATGCATTTGCATCAAGGTTGACTCTGCATGCATCTGCATCTATATATTTTACATGCACATACATATAAATGGAGATTGTCATGTCCGAAACCCCGAAAATCGCGCCCTTTCCGGTGGGCGAAGCCGGAGGCGAGACTGCCGCTCTCACGCTCGTCAGCCATGACCTGTGTCCCTATGTTCAGCGGGCAGCAATCGCGCTTTCCGAAAAAGGCGTGGCTTTCCGGCGCGTCTATGTCGACCTTGCCGACAAGCCGGCATGGTTCGCGGCGCTGTCGCCGCTCGGCAAGGTTCCGCTACTGCACGTCGCCGGGCCCGATTGCAACGCATCCGTCATCTTCGAATCGGCTGTGATCCTGGAATATCTGGAGGATACCCAGGCCGTGCCGCTGCACCCATCCGATCCGCTGGATCGGGCGCGCCATCGCTCCTGGATCGAGTTCGGATCGGCCATCCTCGCAGCGATCGGGCGGTTCTATTCCGCGCAAAGCGAGGATGAGTTGGCGGAGGCGGCCGGCAGGCTGTCCGGCCTGTTCCTGCGCGTCGAGACGGAACTCGGCGAGGGCCCGTGGTTCGCCGGCGCGGATTTCAGCCTCGTCGATGCCGTCTTCGCGCCGATCTTCCGGTATTTCGACACCTTCGACCGGATCGGAGACTTCGGCGTCCTGGCCGACAAGCCGAAGCTCACGGCATGGCGTTCGCGGCTTGCCGACCGTCCGTCGGTCCGCGATGCGGTTAATGCCGATTATCCCGATCTGCTGTGGGATTTCATTGCGCGGCGGAACAGCGCACTGTCGGCGCGCCTGCCGTCGCCGGAACGGAAAATGGCCGTCTGAACGGCGATCAGCCTGATTGTCGGCCGTT
>DATHRP010000196.1:0-22949 GCA_035465195.1 Afifellaceae bacterium
GTCCTCAACCGGTCATCCACGGTGATGCCGTGATTGCCGTAGGCGATGCCCGCCTCATCGAGACCGAGGCCATCGACATTGGCCCGGCGGCCGACGGCGACGAGGAGATGCGTGCCGTCAACAGTCTCCTCGCCGGCATCCGTCTCGATCGTGACGCGGGCGCCGGAGCGGCCGAACCGGGCGACCTTCGTCACTTTCGCACCCTCGCGGAGGTCGACGCCCTCGGCCCGGACATTGTCGAGCACCCTGCCGGCCAGTTCCGGATCGTCCTTGCCGAGCGCCTTCATCGCTTCCAGCACGGTGACTTCGGAACCGAGCCTCCGGAATGCCTGAGCCATTTCCAGCCCGATCGGCCCACCGCCGATGATTACCAGCCGCTTCGGCAGCCGTGTCAGGTCGAACAGGGATTCGTTGGTCAGGTAATCGACCCCGTCGAGGCCCGGAATCGGCGGCACGAGCGGCCCGGACCCGGTGGCGACGACAAACCTGCGCGCCCGGATCTCGTAATCGCCGGCAACGACCGTCCGGCGGTCCACGAACCGGCCGGCCTCCTGGATGACATTGACGCCGAGGCCGGTGAACCGTTCGACGGAATCGTTGTGATGGATCTCGGCGATCACCTCGTGGACATGGTCATGAACACGCTGGAAATCGACCTGCGGATCGTCGCACTTGACGCCGAACAGCCCGGCTTCGCGGATGGCGTGGACATGCTTCGCCGCCGCAATCAGCGCCTTCGACGGCACGCAGCCGTAGTTGAGGCAGTCACCGCCCATCCTGCCCTTTTCCAGGAGCACGACGTCGACGCCGAAAGCGGCCGCAGCCGCGGCGACGGTAAGACCCGCCGACCCGGCACCGACGACACAGATGTCCGGCTTCAGTTCAGTCGTCATGATGGCCGCCCCTTCCGGCCGGATCATAGCAAGCGGGCCGCAAATGACTAGCGTCTGGCCGCACGGATCTTCTTGACGATCGTCGGTATCAGCGAGACAACCGCAAGCAGCACGAAGGCCGCGGTGATCTCGGGCGTCACCAGGTCGCCGATGCTGAGTTCGTCACCGGCCGCTTGCTGGGCGGCGATCACGCTGTCGATACCCTCACCCAGGAAGGCGTAGGCGAACGTGCCCGGCAGGATGCCGATGACGGTGGCGGCGAAATAGGTGCCGAGCGGGACGTTGAAGATGGCCGGCGCGATGTTGATGACCCAGAACGGGAAGATCGGCGCGAGCCTGATGCTCAGCAGGTAGCTGAATGCATCCTCCTCGAACCCTTCGGCAAGCTGCCGGATGCGCGGTCCGGCCTTGCGCTTCATCATGTCGATCAGGAAATTGCCGACCGCGCTCCTGGCAACCAGATAGATGATCGTGGCGCCGATCGGCGCGGCGATGGCGGTTAGTATGCCCGCGATAAACCAGCCGAACATGAAGCCGCCGCCGATGGTGAGAAAGGACGCGCCCGGGAATGAAAACGCGACCGCGACGATGTAGATCAGAACGTAACCGATCGCCGCCATGGCGAAATTGCCCTCGACGAATGCGCGCAGCATTTCACGACTTTCCACCAGCATGCCGAGCGACAGATATTCGTGCCACCCCCGCAGATAGCCGAAAATCAGCCCGGCGACGATGACGGCCACGGGGGCGAACCGCTTGACCAGCGCGGCGGTACTCGTTCCGGCTGCTTCGGCCTGCTTGTCCGCGGCGGGCATCTCAGGCTCCTGCTTCAGCGATCGTTCAACCTGCATCATTAAGGGTCCAGTCGTAAAAATAGGATTGCGGGCGGGCAAAGCGGGCGAGCCGCGCGGCAAGCTGCGGATCGGCATAGGCCTGCCAGTGCTCTTTCAAACCGGGCCGGCCGCCGAAATCGTCGGCATACCAGCTATAGATCTTCGATGCCCTGAGGCGCCGCTCCTCGATCGCCAGGCCGCGCGGGTGGTTGACGTAGGCACGCGCGCCGGCGCCGAACTGATCCGGCAGGGTGCCGGCGGACCAGGGCCGAACCTGAAGGTCCGGACACCCGACGGAGGCGCAATTGAGCGCGTAGTGGACCAGCGGCTCGCTGAACCGGGCACGCAGGATATCGTGCTCGATCCGGTCGAGGGAGAGCGTGCGGCCCTCCACCGTCACCAGCCCGGCCTTCCACGGCCCGCTGCCGAACAGGCCGCCGCCGAGGTCGATATCCCTGATCGAGCGGACAGGATAATAGTCGAGAACGACATCGAGGGTCGTCGCATTGTAGAGGTTGATCCAGTAGGCCATTTCCGCCGTCCGCGGCATGGCCGACGGCCGCATGGCCTGCAGGCTGCCGATATAGGCCTTGAGATCGCCGTGCCCGGATGCCTGCCAGTCGGCATATCGTACGCGGTTCACGCCGTCGCCGCCGCGAACGACATACCGCTTCAGGAGGCCGCCGAACGCCGCGTCGGCCTGCTCTCTGGAAGCAAATGCCGGCGCGGACAGGCCGGCGGGCGACAAAGCGACGCCCAAGGAAGCGGCCGTTGCGGCTTGTACGAACTGGCGGCGGTTCAACCTTTTCATCGCTTGCTCCAGGCGGACCCGCAGGACGGTTGCGGCTCCGCCAATGTAAGGCCCGGAGCGGCCAATGATACCGCTCTCACCGTGAATTGATGGCACCTGGCAGGCGGTTCACCGCCGCGTGATCGCGAGCCGCAATTTTTGCCGCACGGCGTTGACTTGCCCGGTGGTTTCACACTATATCGCGCACGCAATTATGGGCCGTGACCGTCCGGTCCGACGAGGCAGAAATCCGGACATTATTGCAGCGTTGCCGGTCTTTCCGGCCGGCGCTGCCGTTCCAAGCAGATGAGGGCCGCGCCGAGAGCGGCAAGAAGACATGAAACGGACATTTCAACCGAGCCGGCTGGTACGCAAGCGCCGTCACGGCTTCCGCAGCCGCATGGCGACACGCAACGGCCGCAAGGTGCTCAACCGGCGCCGGGCCAGAGGGCGCAAGAAACTCTCGGCCTGATCCGGCGGGCGCCGGCTTGTGGAGCGTCTCAAACTCAGGCGGGATTTCATCTCCGCCGCCGGCGGGCGGAAGGTCTCGAAAAGGGCATTCACCCTGCAGGCCCGCCGCCGCGGCGACCAGATGCCGGCCCGGATCGGTTTCACCGTGACAAAGCGCACAGCCAGGAAAGCCGTCGAACGCAACCGGATACGCCGGCGCCTGAGGGAGGCCGTCCGACTGACGGCCGAAGCGCACGCCCAGGCGGGGACCGACTATGTCCTGGTGGGCCGGCGCCCGGCCTTGACGATGCCGTTTGCCGAGATCACATCCGAACTGGGCAGCGCGTTGAACGAGATGGGAGCCCGGCTGGCGTCCGCGGTTTCCGACGAGAGGGGCGCGGCCGACGCCGCGCGGAGGCCTGTGAATGGACAATAACCGCAACACGCTGCTGGCGATGGCCCTTTCGATGGCCGTGCTGTTCGCGTGGATCTTCCTGGTCGACGCGCCGCGGCGGGCGGCCCAGCAGCAGCGCCAGGCCGAGATCGAGGCGCAGGCCCCCGGTACCGGTACGGCCCAGGCGCCTTCTGCACAGGGCGGAGATACCTCGGCTGGCGCGAATGTGCCCGCCCCTCAGGGTGGCGCGGAAGGCGCGGCCCCTGCGAGCAACATTCCCGGCGCCGCGGTCACGCAGCCGACCGGACAGTCGCGCGCCGAAGTGGTGGCCTCCGGTGAGCGCGTGAAGATCGAAACGCCGTCGCTGACCGGCTCGATCAACCTGAAAGGCGGCAGGATCGACGACCTGCTTCTGACCAAGTACCGCGAGACGATCGATCCGGACAGCCCGCTGATCGAGCTGTTCTCGCCGCCCGGCAGCGCAAACCCCTATTATGCCGAGTTCGGCTGGGTTGCCCGCGGCGTCAAGACGCCGGGCACGGACTCGCTCTGGAGCGCCGACAGCGACGTGCTGACTCCGGACCGACCGGTGACGCTGAGTTGGGACAATGGCGAGGGACTGGTCTTCAAGCGCACGATCGCCGTGGACCGGAACTACAAGTTCACGCTGACCCAGAGCGTGGAGAACAATACCGGCGACGCCGTGACGCTGTTTCCCTACGGTCTCGTCAACCGCATCGGCCGGCCGAAGACGGTCAACTTCTTCGTGCTGCATGAAGGCCTGATCGGCGTCTTCGGCGAGGAAAGCCTGACCGAACTCGACTATGATGATCTCGATGACGCCGAACCCGCAGCGAACGGCGCCAGGGAGATCGTCCCGATCAAGTCGACAGACAGCGGCTGGCTGGGCATCACCGACAAATACTGGGCGAGCGCGCTCATTCCCGCCAACGGAACGTCCTACACGCCGCGGTTCTTCCGCAGCGGTACGGACGAGGTGCCCAACTACCAGGCCGACTATCTCGGCGCCGGACTGGCCGTGCCGGCGGGCGAAAGCGCCGGACACAAGGTGCTGCTGTTCGCCGGCGCTAAGGAAGTCGACGTCATCAATGGCTACGAGGAAAAGGACAAGATCAACCGTTTCGGCCTGATGATCGACTGGGGCTGGTTCTATTTCCTGACAAAGCCGCTGTTCAGCCTGATCGACTGGCTCTACCAGCTGCTCGGCAATTTCGGCCTCGCCATCCTCGGCGTCACCGTGCTCGTCAAGGCGGTGTTCTTCCCGCTCGCCAACAAGTCCTACACCTCCATGTCGCGGATGAAGAAGGTCCAGCCGGAGGTGAAGAAGCTGCAGGAGCGCTACAAGGACGACCAGATGGGCATGCGCACCGCGATGATGGAGCTCTACAAGAAGGAGAAGATCAATCCGTTGTCGGGCTGCTGGCCGATCATGATCCAGATCCCGGTCTTCTTCGCGCTCTACAAGGTGCTGTTCATCACCATCGAAATGCGGCATGCGCCGTTCTTCGGCTGGATCAGGGACCTTGCCGCACCCGATCCGACGTCGCTGTTCAACCTTTTCGGACTGCTGCCCTACGACGTTCCGCAGTTCCTGATGATCGGCGTCTGGCCGCTCCTGATGGGCATCACGATGTTCGTGCAGATGCAGATGAACCCGCAGCCGCCGGACAAGACACAGGCGATGATCTTTACCTGGATGCCGGTGATCTTCACCTTCATGCTGGCGAGCTTCCCGGCCGGCCTGGTGATTTATTGGGCTTGGAACAACTTCCTGTCGATCCTGCAGCAGGGGCTGATCATGAAGCGGCACGGGGTCAAGATCGAGCTGTTCGACAATCTCCGAAGCATGCTCGGCAAGACCAAGAACGACCCCGCCGAATGACGTGAGCGGCGCCGGCGCCATGAGCAGCACCGCGAACCTTTTCGACCGGCCGTGGCGGTTCGTCACCGGCGCGCCGTCGCTCAAATCGCTACCGCCGGAAGGCCCGCTCGAAGTGGTGTTCGCCGGTCGCTCCAACGTCGGCAAGTCCTCGCTGATCAACGCGCTGACCGGCCAGAAGGCGCTGGCGCGCACATCGAACACGCCGGGCCGGACACAGCATCTCAATTTCTTCGTGCCCGACGACGGCGGCGACGCGCTGCCGGCGATCGCCATCGTCGACATGCCGGGCTACGGTTTCGCAAAAGCGCCGAAGGCGCAGGTGGAGGCCTGGACACGGCTGATCCGCGCCTATCTGCGCGGGCGCGCCAGCCTGCGCCGGGTCTTCGTGCTGATCGACGCGAGGCACGGCATCAAGCCGAACGACGAAGACGTCCTCGCGCTGCTCGACAAGGCCGCCGTGTCCTACCAGATCGTGCTCACCAAGGCGGACAAACTGAAGCAGCCGGCGCTGGAGGCCATCGTCGAGGACACGCTGCAACGGTTGCGGAAGCGGCCGGCGGCGTTTCCGGAGGTGATCGTCACCTCGGCGGAGAAGCGGACCGGGATCGAGGAATTGCGGGAGACGATATCCGGCCTCCTCGGCAATTGAGATTGCCCCGGCAAACCGATAGAAGACTTTCCCAACCGCCACTGCACGGACGGGCCGATGACCGACAGCGCAACCACCGAGAACTCCAAGGCCGGACAGTACCAGGCGCGAATGATCGCCGAGGCCCTGCCCTTCATGCTGCGCTACGACGGCCGCACCATCGTCGTCAAATATGGCGGTCATGCCATGGGCGATCCGGAACTTTCCAAGGCTTTCGCGCGGGATATCGCGCTCCTCAAGCAGTCGGGCGTCAACCCGGTGGTGGTGCACGGCGGCGGGCCGCAGATCGGCGAGATGCTGGAACGGCTGGGCATCGAGAGCGAGTTCCGCGGCGGACTGCGCGTCACCGACAGGAAAACGGTCGAGGTGGTCGAGATGGTGCTCGCCGGCTCCATCAACAAGGACATCGTGCGGGCGATCAACGCCGAGGGCGGGCGCGCGATCGGCCTGTGCGGCAAGGACGGCAACATGGTGTTCGCCAGCAAGCTGCAGCGCACGTTGACCGACCCGGACAGCAATATCGAGAAGGTCGTCGACCTCGGCTTCGTCGGCGAGCCGAGCGAGGTGAACCGCAAGGTCATCGACAGGGTGGCCGCCTCGTCTCTGGTGCCGGTGATCGCGCCGGTGGCGCCCGGCCGCGACGGCGAGACCTACAATATCAACGCCGACACGTTCGCCGGCGCGATTGCCGGCGCACTGGAAGCCGTGCGGCTCCTGTTCCTGACCGACGTTGACGGCGTGCTCGACCGGAACGGCGAACTGATCAAGGAACTGACCGTGTCGCAGGCCCGCGCGCTGATCGCCGACGGCACGATCTCCGGCGGCATGATCCCCAAGGTGGAGACCTGCATCGAGGCGGCTGAGAAGGGCGTGGAAGGCGTGGTCATCCTGAACGGGCGCACGGCGCACGCGGTGTTGCTGGAGCTCTTCACCGACCAGGGCGCCGGCACCCTGATCTTGCCAGACCCGGCCGCCTGACGATGAACGGCGAACGTTCGCTGACGATCCGCAAACCGGACGACTGGCACCTGCATCTGCGCGACGGCGCCATGCTGGAAGGCGTGGCGCCGCATTCGGCGGAGCACTTCGCGCGCGCCATCATCATGCCGAACCTGGTGCCGCCGGTGGTGCGCGGATCCGACGCCGCTGCCTACCGCGAACGCATTCTCGCGGCACTGCCGGACGTTTCCAAGTTCGAGCCGCTGATGACGCTCTACCTGACGGAGGCGACCGACGCGGACGACGTCGCCGATGCGGCGGCATCCGGGCTGGTCAAGGCCGTCAAGCTCTATCCGGCGGGGGCGACGACCAATTCGCAATCGGGCGTACGGAACTTCGACGCCGTCATCCCGGTGCTGGAACGGATGGCGGAGATCGGCCTGCCGCTCTGCGTGCACGGCGAGGTGACCGACCCGCAAGTCGATATCTTCGACCGCGAGGCGGTGTTCATCGACAGGGTGCTCGACCCGCTGCGCCGGCGGGTTCCGGAACTCCGCGTCGTCATGGAGCACCTGACGACGAAAGACGGTGTCGACTATGTGCGCTCCGCACATGCCGAGACGGAGGCCCGCCTCGGCGCGACGATCACCACCCATCACCTAATCATCAACCGCAACCACATCCTCGCTGGCGGCATCCGGCCGCATTACTACTGCCTTCCTGTCGCCAAGCGCGAGGAGCACCGGCTGGCGCTGCGCGCCGCCGCGACCTCCGGCGACGCCCGCTTCTTCCTCGGCACCGACAGCGCGCCACATACGAACGAGGCCAAGGAATGCGCCTGCGGCTGCGCCGGCATCTTCACAGCGGTCAACACGATGAGCTGCCTGGCGCAAGTCTTCGAGGAGGAAGACGCGCTCGACCGGCTGGAGGCGTTCACCTCGCTGAACGGTCCGGCCTTCTACCGGCTGCCGGCCAACGAAGAACGGATCACCCTGGTGCGCGGCGCCGAGCCGGTGGACTATCCGGCGGTCATCGAGACCGGCGCCGGGCCGGTTACGGTGTTCGATCCGGGCCGGCCGCTCCACTGGCGGGTCGATGCGGGCTGAACGCTGGAACCCGGCACCGAATCGTGCGAGATCGCCTTCGCCGGCCAACTGAGAGGACTACCGCATGACAGCCACCGCCTTTCCCGACAAAGCGCAGATCGCCGAACTGACGGCAAAAATGCTGCTGGAGATCCAGGCGGTGCACTTCCGGGCCGACGAGCCGTTCAAGCTGACCTCGGGCCTTGCGAGCCCGGTCTATATCGACTGCCGCAAGCTGATTTCCTATCCGCGCATCCGCAACGCGCTGATGGATTTCGCGGCCTCCATCATCATGCGCGACGGCGGCTTCGAGAAGTTCGACGCCGTTGCCGGCGGCGAGACGGCCGGCATCCCGTTCGCCGCCTGGATCGCCGACAGGCTCGGGCTGCCGATGCAATATGTCCGCAAGCAGCCGAAGGGCTTCGGCCGCGACGCGCAGATCGAGGGATACCTGGTCGAAGGCCAGAACGTCCTGCTGGTGGAGGACCTGACGACCGACGGCGGCAGCAAGGTGAAGTTCTGCGATGCGCTGCGCACCGCGGGCGCGGAGGTGACGGACGCGATCGTCGTGTTCTTCTACGACATCTTCCCGGGCGCCGTCGAAAAGCTCGGCGAGCACGGCATCACGCTGCACTATCTCGCCACATGGCGCGACGTGCTGAAGGTCGCCCGCGAGGGCGGTTACTTCGACCCCGACACGCTGCAGGAGGTGGAGAATTTCCTCAACGAGCCGCTGGCGTGGTCGGCCGCCCACGGCGGGCGGGACGATATATCGATCTGACACCTGCCATCGTTCGCCCCTTTCAAATCAGTGGATTCCCAACGGTCTGACCGCTAGTCTTCCAGTATTGGGAGGGCTAGGGTTGGAACGCAGGCTCGCAGCCATACTCGCTGCCGATGTCGTCGGATATACCAGGCTCATGGCAGCAGACGAGGCAGGGACGCTTCGCCGCCTGACCGAATTGCGCGGGACGGTCCTCAACCCGCTGATCGACAAGCACCACGGCCGTATCGTCAAGCTCATGGGAGACGGCCTGCTCATAGAATTCGCAAGCGCAGTGGATTCCGTCAGCTGCGCACTGGAATGGCAGGAACAGGTAAAACGTCACCAGTCCGGCAGTGATCCGGACACCGCCCTGAGCTTTCGTATCGGCGTCAATCTCGGCGATGTGATCGTTGCCGAGGACGATATCTACGGTGACGGCGTGAACATTGCGTCGCGTCTGGAGGGCCTGGCGAAGCCCGGCCGGGTCTACATATCGGATGACATCTATCGTCATGCCAAGGGCAAGGTGACGGCGCATTTCGAGGATCTTGGGAAACAGGTTCTCAAGAACGTTTCCGAGCCCCGGCAGGTCTACTGTGTAAGCGCCGCCGAAGACCGGTTTTCGCCGGATTCCGACACGGCGACCGAGCCAATGCTCCCTGAGCGACCGTCCATCGCGGTACTTCCCTTCACCAACATGTCGGGCGATCCCGAGCAGGAATATTTCGCCGACGGCATGGTGGAGGAAATCATCACCGCGCTCTCCAGGATACGGTGGCTGTTCGTCATCGCGCGCAACTCGACGTTCACCTACAAGGGGCTGGCGGTAAATGTCAGGCAGGTGGGACGTGAACTCGGCGTGCGCTACATCCTGGAAGGCAGCGTGCGCAAGGCCGGCGCGACCGTGCGCATCACTGGGCAATTGATCGATACCTCCACCGACACACATCTCTGGGCGGACCGTTTCGATGGAACGACGGAGAATGTCTTCGACCTGCAGGACCGGATCACGTCCCGGGTCGTCGGCGCCATCGCGCCGCGGCTCGAGCACGCGGAAATCGAGCGTGCCAAGCGGAAGCCGACGGACAGCCTGGACGCCTACGACTATTATCTCCGGGGCATGTCAGCCGTTCATCAATGGAACCGAGCCGCCAACGAGGAAGCGTTGACGATGTTCTCGAAGGCCATCGAGCTCGATCCGAATTTTGCAGCCGCATACGGATTGGCAGCGCGATGCTATTCGATGCGCAAGGCAAGTGGCTGGATGGGCAATCCCGAACTGGAGACTTCGGAGACAGTCAGAGTCGCGCGGCGCGCCTCCGAGCTCGGACCTGACGATGCGATAGCACTCAGCACAGCCGGTATCGGCCTGGCCTTCGTCGCAGGCGAACTCGATGAAGGCGCGAACCTGCTTGAACGCGCGCTCGACCTCGACCGGAACCTCGCCTGGGCGTGGCTTTTCAGCGGTTGGATCAAGGTGTGGTCCGGAGAACCCGATGTGGCGATAGAGCACGTCGAACGCGGATACCGGCTGTCCCCGCATGAGCCGCATATCTTCGGCATGCAGTCGGCCATCGCCATGGCACATTTTTTCGCAGGCCGGCACGACGAAGCACTGGCATGGGCGCGGCGAGCGATGAAAGCGCATGCGCACACGCTTCTTGCGACGTGCGTCGCAGCAGCCAGCGCGGCCCTTATCGGAGACAATGCCAGCGCCGCGAACGCGATCGATCATCTGAAGCAAATCGATCCGGGAATACGCCTGTCGAACCTTGACCGTCTCTTCCCGCTTCGAAGAGCGGAGGATGTCGCGAAATGGTCGGATGCGCTGCGCCAGGCCGGCATGGCCGAGTGACACGCGATCCGTGATACCGGACGACGCCAAGACGCGTTATAAAGCCGGACCCAACTTAACAGCACGCCGCCGGAAACGGCCAAACACCTGCCCTTGAACCAATCCGCTTCCCAATCCCACGGTTCCCCTCCGCTTGCCCTGCTTGTCACCCTGCAGGCGACGGTCTCGGCGGCAAGCCTGGTGGTGGAGATCGTCGCCGGGCGGATGCTGGCGCCCTATGTCGGCATGTCTCTCTATACCTGGACGTCGATCATCGCCGTCGTGCTGGCCGGTTTCTCGGCCGGCCACTGGGCCGGCGGGCGGATTGCCGAGCGGCCGGATGCTACCGCGCTTCGCCTGACCGGCTGGAGCATGGCCGGCGCTGCGCTGACCACCGGCGTGGCGATCTTCCTCCTGCGCTGGACGGCAGGGCCGGTGCTGTCGTCGCTGTCGGCGCCAATCCTCTCCATCACGCTTCTTTCGGCGATCGCGTTCTTCCTGCCATCGTTCTTCGCCGGCGTTCCGGCGCCGGTGCTCGCGCGCATCTCGGTCGACACGCGCGAGCGGCCGGGCCGGGCGCTCGGCGCGATCTTCGCCGCCGGCGCGCTCGGCGCGATCGCCGGCACGCTGCTCACCGGCTTCCTGTTCATCTCCTGGCTCGGCACAATCGGAACGCTGACGGCGATCACCGCGACCTATGTCGCGATCGGTGCCGTCCTGTTCGCGCTGGCGCGAAAGACAGGTGCCGCCGATCTTGCACCGCCGGCGGCGGCGATGGTCGCCGCGCTTGCCGTCGGCGCGGCCGGCCTTGCGGCGGAAAATCCGTGCACGGTGGAGAGCCGCTATTACTGCATCCGGGTTGTCGATATTTCCGCAGATCCGCAAAAGCCCGTGAAACTGATGGCGCTCGACCACCTGGTGCACGGCGTCTCGGCGCGCGACGTGCCGCATGTCATGTTTACCCAGCACGCGGCACTGATGGAGGAACTTTCGCGGACGCGCATGGGTGAACGGCCGTTCGATGCATTCCTCATCGGCGGCGGCACCTATTCCATTCCCCGCGCCTGGGCCCTGCTCGACCAGGTCAACGTTACCGTCGCCGAAATCGACCCTGCGGTGACCGAAACGGCAGTCGAAGAATTCTGGTTCGATCCCAAGACCGCGACGATCCTGGACATGGATGCACGCCGGGCGCTAGCGACCGACAGGAACCGGTACGACGTGATCATCGGCGACGCCTTCACCGATATCGCCGTGCCGGCGCACCTGATCACCCGGGAGTTCTTCGAAACGGTCGCGGCGCGGCTGGATGCCGACGGCATCTACCTGATGAACGTGATCGACTTCCAAGACAGGCTTCATGCGCTGGCCGCCATCGCGAGGACGCTGCGGGCGGTCTTCCCGGTCGTCGAGGTCTGGACGGAACGGGCCGAGGCCGAACCCGACGGCCGCCGTGTCTTCATCGTGCTCGCCGGCGACAGTCCCACTGAGACCGAATTCGTCAGGGGCGTCGGACCGGAGCCCTACGTGGCCGGGCGATTGCCGGAATACTGGCTGACGAAGCTGCTGGAGGAGCGCAACGCCCTGCTTCTCACCGACGATTACGCGCCGATTGACCGGCTGCTCGGGCGGTTCGATTGACCGGCGAAGACGACGCTTCAGGAAAGGTAACCGAACTCATGACGGACATGTTCTCTCTTTCAGGCAAAATCGCGCTGGTCACCGGTTCGACCCGCGGCCTCGGCTTCGCCATGGCGGAAGCGCTCGCACGCCAGGGAGCCGGCATCATCCTGAACGGACGCCACGCCGACACGGTGGAAGCGGCGGCGCGAAAACTGACCGAAGCCGGACATAACGCCGAAGCGCGGCCATTCGACGTCGGCGATGCCGAAGCCACCGCCAGCGCGGTGGCCGAGATCGGCAAGACGTTCGGCCGTCTCGACATTCTCGTCAACAATGCCGGGATCCAGCACCGGCAGGCGCTGACCGATTGGCAGGATGGCGATTTCGACCAGGTGGTGTCGACAAACCTGACCAGTTGCTTCCGGCTGTCGCGCGAGGCGGCCCGGATCATGCTGAAGCAAAAGCACGGCCGGATCATCAACACCGGATCAATCGCCGCGATCCTTGCCCGTCCGACGATCCACGGCTATGTGGCCGCCAAGGCAGGCCTGCACGGGCTGACCCGGTCGCTTGCCGCCGAACTGGGCTCGAAGGGCATCACGGTGAACGCCATCGCGCCGGGCTACTTCGCGACGGAAATGAACACCGCCCTGCTCGAGGACACGGCCTTCACGAGCTGGGTCGAACAGCGCACGCCGCTCGGCAGGTGGGCGCAAACGGAGGAAATCGGCGGCGCCGTGGTTTTCCTGGCGTCGGACGCGGCATCCTATGTCAACGGCCACGTGCTGGCGGTCGACGGCGGACTTTCGATCAGCATGTGACCGAGCGAAGTGGACAGCCGGACGTCAGCCGGCGTTCATTTCGACGCGGCGCAGGCTTCGGCCTCTCGAAGCAGGCTGTCGACATCCTCGTCATCAATACCGAGCGAGGCGAATTTCTTCGCGATGTTTCTCAGATAATCGAGGCTCGATCCGAGAAATCCCGTCCCCGTCGCGAGCAGGCGGACCTGCTCGTCGCGTGTCAGGCTAGCGTCAATCAGGTCGGCGTCGTGATCGGCAACGAACGTCAGCGCCCTGACCGGCCGCTCACCGGCGATCGCTTCGACGAAGGTCGCCGTGTAGGCCGGGCCGATCTGCTCGCGACGCCAGAGCACCTCGGTCTCCGCCTCGACATGGTCCCGGGCGATCCGGAAAAGCAGTCCGTGGCAGCCCGGCCCCCTGTCGAGAGCCGCCATAAGGCCGGGCGCCTCGGCGGTTCCGCGCGCGCCGTAGATGTCCTTCAGGATGAAGCGTCGCGCATGGTCGGGAACATGGGCCCGGCGCACCTCGGCAAAGCGAATTCCCGGATCCCACATCAGCGAACCGTAGCCGAAAACCCATAGATCGCCGTCCCCGCGCCCCTCGAGGGTTCGCGCCCGAAGCCGCTCGCGCTGTTCATCCGGATACCACCAATTCACCGGTTGCCCTATTTCCCTCATCTTGGCGGCAAGCGTCTCGGTGGTGAACGTGCGCATGAAGGACTGCATCGGATCGGCGATCTCGTCGCGCAGTTCCGGATGATGGGCAAACGGGTCCTGATCCGTCTTCACTTCTGTATTCACTGGCGGCTTCCCCAGGCGACTTGACGAGGCACGACGGGCGTCGGATGCACCGACAATCCCAGAAGCGGGCGGCGGTCACAACTGCCCCAGCGTTGCATACCGCCGCAAGGACGTTGGCCGACAGTTCGGCGGGGAATGGCGGCGCGGACAGGCTCCGGGGGGCGAAACATTAACCGGTGCGCCCTATATTCACCCTCCCATGACCGTGCAGAGCGCCATCAGAGTGAACTCCTATTCGCCGCAGGACCTTGCGGTGTTCGATGGCGTGCAGGCGTGGATCTTCGACCTCGACAACACGCTCTATCCGCGCCATTCGAACCTGTTCGCGCAGATCGACGACAGGATCCGGCAATATGTCCGCGATCTCCTGAAGGTTGACCACGACGACGCGCACGATATCCAGAAGAACTATTACCGGAAATACGGCACGACGCTGGCCGGACTGATGCGCGAGCACCAGGTCGACGCCGACGACTTCCTTGAGTTCGTGCACGATATTGACCATTCGCCGGTGGAGCCCAATCCGGCGCTCGGTGCGGCGGTCGCCAGGCTCCCGGGCCGCAAGTTCATCTTCACCAACGGTTCGCGCAAGCACGCCGAAAAAGTCGCCGCCCGGCTCGGTGTCAGCGACCATTTCGAGGACATTTTCGACATCGCGGCGGCCAACCTGGTGCCGAAACCGGAACGCGAGACCTACCAGCGTTTCGTCAACCGCTTCGACGTCTTTCCCGACAATGCCGCCATGTTCGAGGACCTGGCGCGCAACCTGACGGTGCCGAAATCGATCGGCATGCGCACCGTGCTGATCGTGCCGCAGGCGCTCGGCACCGAGGCCGGCCGCGAGGTGCTGCAGCACGCCTGGGAGGCGGAAGGCCAGGACGCCGCACATGTCGATTTCGTCACCGACGACCTGGCCGCCTTCGTCGGCGCGGTCGGCGATGTGGTTTCCGCCGGCCAGGACTGAACGGCCGGAACCTGCCGTGCCTTGTCAGGGCGCCTTGCGGCGATCGTCCCGGCTCAGGTTTCGCGGACGTGCATAGGGGGTATGAATGCTTTTGATCTTCAGGCTGTCGCCGCTGTAGGTGACATGCAGCCGCCAGCGCGAGCCGCTGATCTCGGTCCTGCCGTCATCGGTGACGCTCGCCTCAAACTCGATCCATTCCTGCGGCGACCATTCCTCAACGAGTTGCCTGATGACGCTGTCCGGCAGGCTGCTGATATCGCGCAGATCGTCCAGAGTGCGGCTGGCGGTGATCCTGTTGCCGTCAAGCCGCGCCTGTTCCATCACCGCCATGCTGCCGTCCTCGCGGGCATAGGCTACCCGGATCGCCTGGACACGCCCGTCTTCAGTGGGTTCCGGCAAATCCGGCGCCGGCTGAACGCGCGGTCCCTGGGTCAGTTCCTGGTTGAGGCGTGAAATTTCCCGTTCGAGTTCGGCAATGCGTTCCGCGCCGCCCTCGCCGCTCATCTCCTCGCCGCGATATTCCCACGGATCGGTCTTGCGGCGGAAGCGCTCCTGTTCCTCGCGCTCGCCGGTTTCGGGGTTTTCCCACACGAAGACCTTGCTGCCGCGCATCTCGTCCAGTTCGGCCTCAGCCGCCGCGATCCGGTCCAGCAGCGCAGCGCGCGGATTGGCGGCGGGCCTATCCTCCGGTTCGTTGGTTGCGTCGCCGTCAATCGGTGAGATCAGCCATTTTGTGCCGTCCTGATCGTACCATTCGCCGAACACGCTGATGCGGATCTGAACAAGGTCCTCCACGTCTAGCGTGCTGACCGGCACCGGTGCCGGCGTGAGGCTGTATTCCACCGGAGCGTCGGCTTCCGAGGGCGGCACCGGTTCGAGCCGCCCTTCCAGCCTGGTCTGGTAGGGCGCTACGAATTCGCTACCGGGCTCCTCTATATCGATGCGGAATTTTCCCTGTTCCGGCTGCCATTGCAGCGCAACCTCCGGGCCGTCGTCCGTCTCGATGACATGGGAGCGAGCGAGTTCGCCGAAGCCGGCGGCCAGCGCTTCCTCGATCTCCGCTACCAGTGTCGCCAGCGGTTCGGGATCCGGCACTGTGCGGCCGAGCTTCTCGAACAGGGATACCAAGGCGGCCTCGGCGCCATCCGACTGGGCTTGCAGCAGAAATGACTGGAGCAGAGCGACCTGATCGGCGTCCGCGAGATCGATTTCCAGCAGTCCGGCGACCCGTCGGCGGCCAGTCCATGACGGCGGGGACGCGGCACTCCAGCGGTGGATATCCTGCCCGCGCAAGACCTCTTCGGCGCGCAGCGACGCCCAGCCGTGGGAATCGCCGGGTTCGGCCTTTTCGAATTCCGGCAGCGCCGCCTTGTAGAGGCTGGCCGCCATACCGGCCAGATGCGGCGGCACGCGATCGGCCGCGGCATGCGACGCGGCCATCGCGAAGATTGCGGCCGCGCAGGCCAGCGTCGGAATGAGCCCGAAGGCGGCAGACGGTCGGTAGTTCACGATCGGTCCTCGCATCACGGTTCTCCTGCAGCGTGACATCAGCTATTCGCGCGGGTGCAAAACCACATCGACCGGAAGGTATGGGCCTGTCTCGCCGCTCAGTCCGCCGGCTGGGACGCGGCAGCCGTTCTGGACGGTTTCCGGACATGCGGTTCGGCCGACCCTGACCTGAAGCCGGTGCACCTTCACCGGCTCGTAGACCAGCCGGACATCCAGGCTCTCGTAATCGCGGACCGGCGCCGTCTGTTTCAGTTCGAAGCCGGTTTCCGGATCGTAGGCCTGATAGAGTTTCGAATAGAAGCGCTGCAGCTCGAAATACTGGTCGTAGACCGCCCAGTAGATGCAGGTCGCGCGTTGCCACGCCTTCAGGCGCAGAGACTGCTCGATCTCGGCGCGGAAGATCCGCTCCCATAGCGCCTTTTCCTGCGCCTGGAGCCGGCTCTGGTTGAGATCATTGGCGACCGAAAAGAAAAGGCTGGTCGCAACCGAAACGGCCGAACCCTTGACGGAATTGCGAAGGCCGAGACGGGCTACGGTCTGCTCGAACTTTGCCAGCTTGCCCAAGTCCCGCGTCAGGTTCGCCGCCAGGTCCGTCTGATGGGCAAGCGTGCGACCCCAGTTGATATGCGATGCTGCCTGCTGCAACGTCGAGCGCGTTGCCGCCTGTTCGCTACCGATCCTGCTGATGATGCGCCGAATCGCCGCCTGGGCGGCTGTGCGTTCGCCCGCGGAGGCGCCCGAACCAGCCGCGGCGAGGTTCTGCAACCGGGTCAGGCGGGCAAGCTGGCGCGTGATCTCGCCTGAATTCCGGCCGATTTGCTCGGCCAACTCCGGTGCGTTCGCGGCCAGCCTGTTCAACAGCGCCGAGCGGGCGTTCGCTGCCGCCGTACGCTCGGCCTGAGTCGCGGTCTGCGAGGCGATCCTGGCGTCCAGTTCGGCGAGTTCCTGCAGCGCCTGCTGCTGGCCGGACAGCGAGACGCGGGCCGCCACGCGCGCCGCCGCGGCCTGTTCGGCCTCCAGATAACCGCGCTGCAGGATGTTGAGATGGGTCGCCAGTTCGCCGACCAGCTCCTTTTCCACCAGGCCCATGGTCTGCAGCGTATAGTGTCCGGCCGTCGACTGTATCCGCTGGTTCGAACCGCCCGCGCCGGAAGCCGACGCACTCCGGAAACCCCGATCGACGTCCCTGTTCATTTCCGTCGCGTTGAAGACCTGCGCCTTGATCTGGGCCCTGATGCGGACGTTCAGATCGCGGCAGGCATCCGCAGGGTCCGGCTCGCCAGCGGTGCTGTCGCGCAGGGCTTGACGATAAGCGTTGCGGAGGTTGGTCTCGTCGTAGTTCTGGAAGATCACGCCGCCATTGGTGATGATATCGGTCGGCCCATTGATATCGCCGCGGCTCTCGTAGACGGCGTTCTGGAAGATCGGCGTGGACACCATTTCGATCGCCAGGCCGGCCGGACCGCCGGTTGCGAAGGCGACGCCGAACTCCAGCGTCTTGGTCGTCGCATGGGCCGCGGCCATTTCCAGGGCATTGTCCCAGATCAGGTCGCGCACCTCGTCGCGCAGGCGCGTCCCCTCGTCGAACTTCCGCTTGAAGCTCTCGCGCAGCCGGGCCCGTTCGGCTTCCGCCTTCTTCATCAGGTCGTAGGTCTTCGTCAGAACGTCACGAAGACCGCGCAGGTCCTCGTCGAGCCCGCTCGGGACGGCCTGATAGACGATCTTCTCCGGGTCGCCGCCGGCAAAACCCTCGATCCGGACCAGATGGCCGCGGTCCTCCAGGCCCTTGATCTTTGCCTCCAGGTCGCGCTTTCGGATCTCCAACTTCTCGATCTCGGAACGGGCCAGTTCAATCTGCCCGCGCGCCAGGTCCATTTCGGTAGCCGCCATGCGCTCGGCCAACTGGGCCTGCGTATAGGGCTCGACTGTCGCATCGAACCTGCGCTTTGCGGCATCCGCGGCGTCGCGCTGGCCGGTCGCAGGGTCGCGCTCCGGCGGCAGGCCGAGCTCGCGCCGGACGTCGGCAATGATCCCTTCGAGGCGCGCAATGTTGGCGCGGCTGGAATCGATGCCGCTGAACAGCGTGGCGATCGTTTGCGGCGACTGCGGAGCCGTTCCGTCCTGGTGGTCCAGAATGATCTGCTCCGCACGCTTGATCGACGCCTTCTCCGATTCGATCATACGGTAGAGATTGCGCAGCCGGCTCGGCAGCCGCGCCGTATCGACCGGTTCGTCGCGTCCGATGCGTGCCTTTGCCCTGACGGCATCATCCCAGGCTTTCTCGTATGCGGCCTGCCGCGCCAGACTGATGCCAAGCTTGCGGCCGTGGTCCTGCCTGGCACGATCAAACCGCTCCTCGGCCCGCTTCTGCGACGATTTCCAGCGTTCCAGGCTGTCCTCCACGGTGCGCAGATCGCTTCGACGGATCGACTGCGCGCTGCGATAGCCGTAATCCTCGATCTTCGGGGCGAGCAGCCGGAACTGGCCGGCCGGCCAGCGCCGGTAGACCCAGTTGTCATGGATGGATTGCTCTCCTTCGGCGCCCGAAACATGGGTATCACCGGATACGAGGCGGATCTGCGTAACCCGGGCATCGCTGTCGCGGACAAGGGAGAATGTGTGCTCTTTCCATTCCGGCCGGTTGAAACCGGGAAATGCCACTTGAACCCGGGCCTGCAACCTGTCGCCGCTGACCGTCCCGGTCAGATGGGTGTTGCCCGTTGGAACATAGCGAGACGAATTGAGCTTGGTAGCGACCCAGATGGCGCCTTGGCGTTTGACCCGGACGAAGAACCGGAAGGCTCCGTAAGCGTGGGTAAAACCATCGACCTCCCATATTCCGGCCAGATCGGTGGTCTGCGCAAGGACGGGTTTCGGAAAGCCCATCGATGCGGCCATGATGCCGGCCAGTGCCACGGTTCTCAAGGATTCCCGCCAACCGCGCATGATACAGCTCCATTTCCGGCAACGCGCGAATCCGGTTCGCGCGGCCATTTCCGCCCCCTTCGAATGTTCGGCCCCGCAGCAAGCGGCAAGCCGGGTCGGGAAACGGCGCCGGGCTCCGCCCGGCGCCGGCTGTTTACTCGTCAACCTCGATCTTCACCCAGACGACCTCGACAAGACCTTCGCCGGTGTTCGGCGTGTAATCGTTGCTGTTGCTGCCGAAGATGATCGTGAACGCATCGCCCGGCGCGCGCAGCGAGGTCAGCTTCTGAACAGCCAGCCAGTCCTCATTGACGGCTCCTTCGGCGCCCGGATCGGTCGATTCAAATCGCAATGCGGCGGTATAATGACGGCCGGACTTCTCCAGACGCACCTGAACCGCCTTGATCTTGTCGGTGAACTTTCCCGAGCGGACTTCGATATCCCTGTCCTCGATATTGAAGAGGCTGCGGGCGAACCCGGTCGCCTCGCCGCGGGACAGCTTGTCGCCCTGAACGAACGTCTCGGTTAAGGCGTAGTTGTAGCCCCTCATGTTGATCGAAGCGAGCAACGACGTCTCGGCATCCTTGGTGACACCGATGCGAAACATTTCGCCCATGGTCCGCGGCTTGAACATGATCCGTGCGGTCATCGTCCAGTCGCCGGCCGGTATCGGTTTGCTGAGCCGGAGAACGTTTTCCGCCTCGTTGAATGTCGCCGGGGTCTTGTCGGCCGCGAGCATGGTCAGGACGCCGCCCTCGACCAGGTAGCTGTCGGGGTTGGGATTGACGATCTCCCATTCCGGAGCCAGGTCTTCGCCGTCGAAATTGTCTTCGAAGTAGACCGTCGGAGCGGCAAGCGCAGGGGCTGCAGCCAGGGACGCGGCTACGGCCGCGATGGCAAGGATCTTCATCGTTCAATTCTCCTGTCGACAAATGTGTTGCGCATGTCCGCCGCGGTCATTGCGGCGTCTCGACCTTGACCCAGTCGACCTGGACCAGGCCCTCGCCGTTGTTCGGCGTATAGTCGTTGCTGTTGTTTCCGAAGACGATGGTGAAGGCGTCACCCGGCGCGCGAAGCGAGGTCAGTTCCTGGACGGTGTACCATTCCTCGCTGACCGCGCCCTCGGCACCCGGGTTGGTCGCCTCGAAGCGCAGCGCGGCGACATAGTTGCGGCCGGATTTCTCCAGCCTGAGCTGGACGGCCTTGACCTTGTCGGCGAACTGGGACGCGCGAACCTCGATATCGCGACTCTCGATATTCAGGAGGCTGCGCTCGAACCCCGTCGCTTCGCCGCGCGCGATCTTGTCGCCACGCACGAAAGTCTCGGTGAGCGCATAGTTGTAGCTCCTCATGTGCAGCGAGGCGAGAAGGGAGTTCTCGTTGTCCTTGGCCACACCGATGCTGAACGTCTCACCCATGGTCTGCGGCCGGAAGACGAAGCGGGCCGTCATGGTCCAATCGCCGCTCGGTATCGGCTTGTTGATCCTGAGGACGTTCTCGGCCTCAGCATAGGTGGCCGGCGTCTTGTCGGCAGACACCATGGTGAGAATGCCGTTCTCGACCAGGTAGGCGTCGGGATCGGGATTGAGGATTTCCCAGTCCTGTCCGAGATCCTCGCCGTCGAAATTGTCCTCGAAGTATATCGCCGGCTTCATCGGCTCGGGTTCGGGTTCCGGTTCGGGCTCCGGGGCCTGGGCGGTCTGGCTGGCCTGCTGTACGGCCTGCTTGAAATCGCTGGCGTTTTTCGCGTCGAAATACTCGCCGTTGCCGTTTTCGGCGATGCACTGGAGTTGGGCTCTTGTCTCGTCATCGACGTCGAACCCGACGACATGGACGCGCACGTTGATGCCGCGCTGGACGAGCTGTGCGGCGACCGCGCAGGGATCGCCCTCACAGGTCTCGATGCCGTCGGAGATCAGGAGGATGTTGTTGTTCTCCTCCTCGCGGCCGGCAAAGGCCCCGCCGGCGGCTTTCAGGGAATCGGCGATCGGCGTCTTGCCGCGCGGCGTCACCGCGTTGACCGCGCTCCTGATGCCGTCCACCGACCCGCTGCCGAACGGCGCCACGAGCTGGACGTCGGAGCAATCGTCCTTCTGCCTGTGACCGTAGATCATCAGGCCCGGCACGACGCCGTCGCCAAGGTCGGACAGTGAATCGTTCAGCACTGATTTCGCAGTATCGATCTTGGCCGTGCCCTCGATCTGGCCCCACATCGAGTTGGAACCGTCGAGGATGAACAGGATATTGGTCTCGGCGACCGCCGGACCGGCGGCGAGCATGGTTACGGCCAACGCAAGCGTCAGCAGCTTGAATTTGTACATGGCAGATATGCCTCCCTTCGGTGCAATTTCTGCATTTCCGGATTGTGTCCTGATTTCCCCCAGGATCGTTGCGCAGGACCAGCGCCCGGCCTTTTCCCGCGATAATTTCACTATAGGGGAACAGGCATATGACGCGACGTCAGCCCGGGGCGTGACGGAATATCCGTTCCGCTGACGGCCGGATGCCCGAACGGTTCAGGCAGCCGGCTGCCGGCGGAGACGGATGGTCAGCGACAGACGTAGGCGCGGCCGTTCCAGACCCAGCGGGTGCAGGGACGGAATGTCCGAAGGTTCGGCACGTTGTAGCGGATGACCGGCGTCGCCGGTGCGGCGGCGCGGCCGAGGCACTGTACGCGGTTGCCGTAGTTCGCCCAGCGTGCGCTGCCGGTCAGGCGCTGGCAAACTTCGCCGTTCGACTGGTTCTCGTTGGTGAACCCGAAGACGCCCGACAGGCGGCAGCGGAGCTGTCCGTTCAGCGGTGCTGTGTACGGGTCGGCCATGGCCTGAATGCCGCGCGGCTGATACTTGGCGACGCAGTGGCGGTTGAGATCGCCCTTGTCGACGACGGGCAATGCCTGGGCGCCAGCAACGGCGACGAATGACAGGATTGCTGAGGCGGCGAGTGTTTTGGTCGTGGTGTTCATCAATCCCTCCATTGATGGTTTCAGATGCCAGTTCCGAGTTGGCGATTAGGAAATTACGCAGCGTCATCTGAACCGACCCGGAATGGGCCGTTCATCCGCCGTTCATTTTGGGACCAAGGCGCGGAAGGCGTCTGCGGAGGGGCTAGCGGTTCCGCGGCAGCGGTCGTTCCACGGCGAGCGGGCGGCCGTGCAGAACCTCGCGATAGAACAGGAACAGGCCTGCGCCGGCGATCAGCGCCATGCCGATCCAGGACGTACGGCCGGGCAATTCAGACCACAGCAGATAGCCCCACACGACCGACAGCGGCAGGGCGAGATATTCGAACGGCGCGATGATCGCCGCCTCGCCCTTGCGATAGGCCTGCGTCATCAGGTAGGTGCCGACCGCGTTCAGGACGCCGACCAGTACCATCAACGCAAGCTCCGCCATATCCGGGCGGGCCCACGGTCGGGTCAGGAACTCCAGGCTCGGATGGCCGGAACCGGCGAATCGTCCGTCGCCGAGACTGATACCGACCAGCGAGCTGACGGCCAGAAAGGCCAGCTGGACGTAGAAGGCGAGCGCCGAGGCCTTGGACGAGACGCCGAGCCGTCGCGTCAGCATCTGCATCAGCGCGTAGGCAAGCGCAGCGCTTACTGGCAGAAGCGCCTCCGGGCGGAAAGCACCGGTCCCCGGCCGCACCATGACGATGACGCCGACAAGCCCGACCAGGACGGCCATCCAGCGGAACGGGCCGATCCTCTCGCCCAGCATCGGCGCGGCCAACGCGGTGATGAAGACTGGCGCGACGAAGAAAATCGCCACCGCGTCCGCCAGCGGCAGGGCC
>DATHRP010000197.1:0-1867 GCA_035465195.1 Afifellaceae bacterium
GGGCAGCACCTGGTCGACCGCGGCGGCCGGCTTTCGCGCTTCAAGAACAAGTACAAGGACATTCTGGGCTCCTGACCCGAAAACGGTCGCAGAACAAAAAGCCCGGCGTTTTCGCCGGGCTTTTTGTTTTGGCCGGCATCCGGCCGGAAATCAGAATCTCTGGTGGATGGCGCGGGCTAGTTCCTGGATCTGGTCGGCCACGGGATTGGCCGTATCGGGCAGCATTGTGTCCTTCAGGAAAGCGGCGTCGATCTGCTCGACACGCTTCTGTAGGGCGAGCGAGCGGACGACAAGGCCCTTGAACTGCTCCGGAAGATCGGCCCAGCCCGGACCGTTCATGTTCGTGGCAAGCTGCTCAAGGCGGATCTTGCGCTTCTCTTCCGTCGCCTGCGCGATCGTCATGTCGCCGTCGTTGACCGAGCGGTGCAGGAGAAGCCACGAGGCCAACTGCATCAGCCGTGTCGTCAGGCGCATGGATTCCGTCGCATAAACGATCGATGACGGCCGCGTCAGCGTCTTCGCGGCGGCGCGTCCTTCGCCATCGAGGTAGTTGGCGGTTTCCTCGACGAGGGTCATTCCGTCCTTGAACAATGCCCGGAACGTTTCCGACTGGGCATAGGCATGACCGAACGAAATCGGCTCCTTGTGGCCGGTCTTGCGACTCATACTACTCAACTCCAACAGGACGGGGAAATTTCCCGGTCGTCATTCAGGATGGCCGGTTCGTCGGGGCCTCCAGCTACAATATGAACATTGCACTTCAAATTTTAGCGATTCAACTCACATATTGGAAAATGGTGAAAAAAAGAGCCGCGGGGGCGGCTCTAGCAGTTGCAGGGAGGCGTCTAAAGAGTGGGATCTCCGTTAGGAGTCCTAATCTGTGGACACTTCCATTCAAGAACATAAAGGTTAACGCCGGGTTAATTTGTTAACGTTAACTTGCGGTCAATCGAGAAGACTGCGGTATTGCCGGAAGTTCTTCCCGATCTTTATCGCCTTATTTCCGGAAAATTTCTTCGGCGGCGGCAAGTCCGGATTTCTTGGCGTCCAGTTCAGCCCTGATCCGTTCAATTTCCTGCTCGCAGAGACTGATCCGCTCTTGCAGTTCATCGACCGACAACAGCGACAGATCCTCACCGATCATGATGCCCGAGGGCTTGGGCTTGTCGTCGTCCGCAAAGATATTCATCACTGCCTCCTCCGATCACCGTGACAGCCCGCTCCCGGCCGGACCGGTTGAGTTTGGCCGCCAAACGCAGGATAGAATGCAACTATACGCAATCCGGGCAGTTCTGTCAGGGTTCAGGATAGCGGAGAAGGCAGGTGGAAGAACCGACGATGATGGATGCCGTGGCGATCGTCCAGCCGGGCGGTCCCGACATGTTGCAGGTCGAGGAGCGCCCGGTGCCGCACCCGGGCGAAGGCGAGATCCTCGTCGAGGTCGCCGCTGCCGGGATAAACCGCGCCGATATCCTCCAGCGCATGGGCCTCTACCCGCCTCCTCCGGGTGCGCCGGATATTCCGGGGCTGGAAATATCGGGCCGCGTGAGCCGGCTTGGCCGGAACGTGAAGCGGTGGCAGGTTGGCGATAACGTGGTGGCGCTGGTTTCCGGCGGTGCCTATGCGGCCTTCTGCCTGGTGCACGAAAGCAATGCGCTGCCATTGCCGTCCGGCGTTTCGCCGGTGGAGGGCGCCGGGCTGCCGGAGACGACATTCACCGTATGGCACAATGTCTTTCAGCGCGGCGGGTTGCGGCCGGGCGATACGCTGCTGGTCCACGGCGGCACCAGCGGCATCGGGACGACCGCGATCCAGCTCGCCAAGGCATTCGGCGCGACCGTGCTGACGACCGTCGGATCCGAGGCAA
>DATHRP010000198.1:0-3958 GCA_035465195.1 Afifellaceae bacterium
TATCTTCAAATCGCCTTCCCGAATCCCTAGCCGCATTCCCGGATTGAGCACGAATATGCCAGCTTACGGCAGGTTTCGGCGTTCCTCCAGTTCGTTTCCTGGCAGGAAGACCTCCGACTGGAAATGAGATTGCCTGTTATCGGTGTCAGACTGGAGCTGCTCGGTCCTGTTCGGCGGCGTTCATGACCGCCTGTGCGAAATCGGCCGGCGCGGCCGTCAGCAGGCCGATATTGGCGTTCTTGAAAAAATCTTCCGTCGCCTGCGCCACATCGGCAAGGGCGACGCCGCGCAGGGCGGCCTCCAGGTCATAGACCGTCTTCGGCGGCGTGACGAAGAAATCGCCGACGATGAGAACCTCGCGGATGCGGTCCTGCTTCGCTCCTTCGAGGCGCAGATGGGCGGTGATCGTGCCGCCCTGACCCGTGTGGCTGCCGGTCAGAACGCCCGGCGCGTTCGTCGGGTCGTCGATCTCGTAGACGAAGGCGTCCTGGCCGATTTCGGCGTCGTAGAGCTCTCTTGCCGTCTGTTCCTCGACCTCGGTGATCTCGCCCCATTCGGGCGAAATGCCGAGCCGCTCGGCGAAACCTTCCAGCATCGCCTGCTGCACCTCGCCGATCGCCGGCGGAGCGCCGTCGAACAGTTCCTTCAGCGTGACGACACGCTGTGCGCCGCTCGTCTGGCCGCGCTTCTGCAGCTTGGCGGCGGGGATGTTGAGGAGCGACGCCATCCTGGCGCCGTCCATCTCCACCAGTGTCGTGCCCTGGTAGAAGATCGTGTCGCCGTCGAAGAAACCGCCTGTGCCGCCGATCTTGCGGCCGTCGACCTCCAGGTCATTGCGCGGCCGGTAGCGCACGTCGACGCCGAGCTTCGACAGGCCGGCCGCGGCCGCCTCGCAGATTTCGCGGGCGAGATCGCCGAGCGTCGCAATGCCGAGCGTGTTTCGGTGAAAGACCAGTTCCCAACCGAACTGGCCCTCGTCGAGATAGAGCGCGCCGCCGCCGGTGATCCGTCGGCCGATGCCGACGCCCTCCGCCCGGCAGGCGTCGAGGTTCAGTTCATGCGAGATCGCCTGGTGCCGGCCGACGAGGACGGACGGCGGGAATTGCAGGAACCGCACCGTGTCGGGAATCTGGCCCGCCTTGCGGGTCTCGATCAGTGCCTGGTCGAATGCCATCTGCTCGCGGCAGTGGCGCACACCGGTGTCGATCACGCGGAACGGCTTGGCCATGTCATCCTCCTGGTTTCCGGTCGCTCAGTCGTCGAGCGCGTCGAATTCCTCGCCCGGCACATAGCTCTCGCCCGGCCGGTCCATGTCGAGCTGGCTGCGCACCTTGCGGATATCGACATCCTCGAGCGGAAACGGATAGCTGGCGATATTGCTCGGCGGGCTGTCGCCATAGGGCCGGTCGCAGGCCGAGATATCCTCGGCGAACTTGCCGGGACAGCCGGAGGTGCGGAAGGCAATGCCCGCGTCGATTATCGGGTCGAGGTCCGACTGCGGCAGTCCGAAGCCGACGATGCGGCCTTCCTGGTCGAAGCTCATATGTTCGACGCGCACGCCGCAATAATCGACGAGATAGCGGGCAAGCTGGACGCGGCGCCACTGGTCGCGCGGTGTGGCGGGGAGGTGATCCATCAGCGAGCCCTTTTCCGGGAAGAAGCAGAACATGTGGCTGTGTCCGCCGAGATCGACCAGCTTCTGCACCAGCTGCATCACTTCATGCTCGGTCTCGCCCATTCCGACGATGATATGGGCGCCGAATTTCTGCGGCCCGAAAACGTCCCGGGCGTCCATCAACACCTCCCAGTACTTCGCCCAGCTGTGCGGCGACTGCACGCCCTTGCCGCGGGTGCGGTCGAAGATCTCCGGCGTCGCCGCATCGAGCGCGACAGTGAAGATGTCGGAGCCCATGTCCTTCAGCCGCCGCACGTCGTCGCGGTCCATCGTCGTCGGGTTCGACAGGATCGAGATCGGAATGGTGTCCGGGTCGATGCGATCGGTCCATTTCTTCAGGACCGTCACGGTGTCGTCGTCGGACCTCGGATGAGTGATCATCGAGATGCACATGCGGTGGAAGGGTGAGCCCTCTACGTCGGCGGCGATCCGGTCCACCACCTCGTCCATCGAGACGGCGGGCCAGTCGACGCGGATAAAGTTGCGGTCGGCATAGTTGCGTTCCGCCTCGCGGTGCCGGGCAAGGCCGCAATAGGCGCAGTTGGCGCGGCAGCCTTCCGGATAGGTGAGCAGAAGATTGAGGCAGCGCGTGCACGCGCAACGGTGCATGCGCCCCTCGACCAGGCCGAGCGTGATCGCGGCGGCGGTCGACAATTGCACGTAATCGGGCGACCGCATGTGCGGCGTCATGATCCGGTAGTCGGGCCGGTAAAGCCCGGCGGGCGTCAGGTTGGCGTCCTTCACCGGCTTGCCGTTCTTCATGCCGGCCGGTATCCGGCCGGGCGCGCGCGGCTCCATCAGGGCGTAGGGATTGAAGTCGGAACCGTCGGCGCCCCTGGCGCCCGGCATTACGTTTTCCGGCTTGAGACAGGTCATGATGCTTGCGTGGCCTCCAGGGGTTCCCGGGTCTGCGCGGCGGGCGCTTCCCGCTTCGTCCAATATTGCGGGAAGGCAATCCATGCGTCGCGCATGTCCCCGTTGCCCGGCAGGCCGCCCTGCCGGTAGGTGCCCAGGATCTCGCGGCGCCGCCGCAAGGCCAGCGCTAACGAGGCCGCGAAGATATCGTCCAGCTCCTCGGCATAATCGGCAGGCGCATCGGCATCGCCGGCGACGAAACCTGCCGCGGCCACGCCGGCCATCGTGCCGGACAGGACAGCGGACGGTATGCCGGCGCCGGTGACCGGATTGGTCAGCCCGGCCGCGTCACCCGCCAGGAGCACGGTCGTTTCGCCGAGCGATCCGACCGGCCCGACGATGCCGCCGACCGGGATCGACCCGCCGGTGTGGCGGTGGACGGTCTCGCCGACACGGCCTTCGCCGATCAGCTGTCGGTGCAGCGCGTCGAGCAACGGCTTCAGCCGCGCCTTGTGCGCGCCGGTCACACCAAGGCCGAGATTGCAGATGTCGCCGCGCGGGAACAGCCAGGCGTAGCCGCCGACGATCTCGGCCTTGAGGAAGATGTCGGTCCCGGCATGCGGGTCGAGCAGATCGACGGTGATCTGTCGGGTCTCGACCAGGTCGGTGTTCGTCGCGCCGATCGCCTCGCCGACGCGTGAGCGCGGACCGTCCGCTCCGATCACGGCCTTCGCCTTGATCGTCTCGCCATCGCCGATCGTCGCCGAGCCCTCGGGGTCGAGTGCGCGCAGCGGTGTCGAGAAGCGGCATACGGCGCCGGCCTTTCCGGCCTTGGCGATCAGATGCCTGTCGAACCTGGCCCGGTCGACCATGTAGCCGCGGAAATCCGGCGTGACGACCGGAGCCTCGTCGGCAACGAAGGTGTTCATCGCGGTGATCGCCTGGACGCGGCTGTCGCCCGTGTCGGGTGTTTCCATGCCGATCATCGTCGGTAGGAATTCCGCGCACTGCACGGGCAGGCCGGGCTCGGCGTTTCGCTCGATAGCGAGAACGCTCAGGCCCTTACCCGCCGTCTCGGCGGCGGCCGCCGCGCCGGCGGGTCCCAGTCCGACGACCAGGACATCCACCTTTGTTTGCCGGGTGCCGGTCACGCCCGCCTCAGGCCGCGCGGCTGGATGCGGCGCGCATGCCGCCGATGGAACCGCCGATCTTGATCGAGCAGCAGGCATGCTCCTGATGGTATGCGCGGCCGATAGCCCGGGTAACCGCGACCGCGCCGTCAGCCGGGAAGGCGATTCCGTCGAGGCCGGCCATGATCGCGTAGGCGTCTGTCACGCGCTTGTGCATGCCGGCGGGCCGGGCGCAGCCGAGCAGCACCTGCCTGTCGGCAAGCCGCTGCCGCGCTTCCATGAAGACGCGGCCGACGTC
>DATHRP010000199.1:0-2168 GCA_035465195.1 Afifellaceae bacterium
CAAGACCGATGACGGAAAGGCGATGACGTTCGATGTATCGTACTCGAAGATGTCCGGATTCAGCAGTCGGCTGTCGAGCAGCGGTTTCGAAAATTGCGCTCCACAATTGTTGATATTGCTGCACTCCCCCCAATAGAGGCCCCAGCCCTTGACTTCCCCCCACTGCATGCTGATTTCCAGGTTGTAGCCGAGGGTGATGTCGTTCTGCGCCAAGATCGAATAGTTCTGACCGTTGGTTGATATGACCCGCGGTACACCTAAAATTCCCGGCCCGATATCGAGCGACAGGCTGTGGACATTGCCTTCTGCGGCAGCTTCCGTCGCGCCCGCGGCGAGCCCCGCGAAAACCAGTCCGGCCAGGCACCGGCGGCGCCATCCCGACGGCAATTTCGCCTGCCGTTCCGAGTGTCCGGTTGTGCGGAGAATATGGGCTGCGGTCACGGGCGTACTCCTTCGCGGTTTTGGCCTGGGGCGGCTAGGGTGTTCTCTCGGCAGCTTTCCCGCCGTGTCATGGTTGACGTCCGCAGGTTTGAAATGGTTCACCCGGACCGGTCGTGGACGATCGTCCGCGGTCCGGCCGGTCGCCGGTCGGCGCGCGGATACATGAAAAATGCTGGTGTGCCTGAGATCGGCCGGCGCGAAAGAACTTGTCATGAGCCCACCCTTTCACGCGCCCGCAAATGCGCCGCGTGCCTGGAACCAAGCCCACTCTCGAAACACGACCGGTTCGCCGTGCCGTCCCGGCCGGAAACGGACCGGTGTACGAAATTCCCGATCGCAGCGTTGCACCGCTGCTGATTGACGTGAATTATCCTACCGCTACGGAATGCGGACAACAGGCACGGTTGCAAGGGATGTTTGCATTTCTGCAAACGGTGTAGGGCGGAGACACGATGGACTGGAACGATCTCAAGCTGGTGCTGGCGATCCACAATGCGGGCAACCTGAAAGGTGCGGCGCGGGCCTTGAAGATCGACCAGTCAACGGCCGGGCGGCGGCTGGCGGCGCTGGAATCGGATCTCGGCGCGATCCTTTTCGTGCGCGCCCGCTCCGGCTTTTCGCTCACCGACGCCGGCGAGACGGCGATCCGCCATGCCCGCGAAATCGAGCGGCAGATGACGCTCTTCGAGGACGACCTGCAGTCCGCGGGACGCGGACCCAAGGGCCTGGTGCGGATCGTCACCAATGCCTGGATCATAAGCAATCTGCTGATCCCGCGCCTGCAGGGTTTCCTCGACGGCCACCCGCATCTGAGGGTCCACCTGATCGGCGAGACGAGCGGCCGCAACCTTTCCAAGCGGGAGGCGGAGGTCGCGCTGTGGTTCGAGCGCAGCGAACGCGATCACGAGATCGCCTTCGATCTCGGCCCCGTTCCCTATGCGGTCTATGCCCGCCGGGACGTCGATCCCGACGCGATCGGCTGGGTATCGTTCTGGGACGATCTGGCGAGCCGGTCGCCGATGCGCTGGCTGGAGGAACGCGGCGAGCTCAACGATCTCCGCATGACCTCCACCGACGCCTCGGCCGTCTATGCCGCTGTAAAGGCCGGCATCGGCAAGGCGCTGATCCCTGTCTGGATCGGCGAGGCCGACGACGAACTGGTCTGCCTGTCGGACAACCCTCCGGAGATCGTCCGCACGCTGCGCGCCATCGTCCACCCCGACATGATCAACACGCCACGGATCGCCGCGGTGATCGACTGGCTGCGCGGGATCTTCGGCGGCGACGGCCGACCATCAGGCTGATCGCCGCTCAGACGGCCAATTTCCGTTCCAGCGACGGCAGGCGCGCCGACAGTGCGCTGTTCCGCCTCGCGATGAAATCCCACAGCAGACCGGGATAATCGGCATTGACCGCATCGCGGACCGACGGACGGTCGGCAAGCCGCGAACGCCATGCTGCGAGCTTCGGCTTGTCGGCCAAGACGCCGAAGTCTCCGATCCGGTCGAAGGTGTCGAAATACCGGAAAATCGGCGCGAAGACGGCATCGACGAGGCTGAAGTCCGCGCCGGCGAACCATGGGCCGTCGCCGAGTTCCGTCTCGACGCGCAGGAACAGGCCGGACAGCCTGCCGGCCGCCTCCGCCAGCTCATCCTCGCTTTGCGCGGAATAGAACCGCCCGATCGCTGCGAGGATTGCCGATCCGAACTCGATCCAGGAGCGATGGC
>DATHRP010000200.1:0-3518 GCA_035465195.1 Afifellaceae bacterium
CGGCTGACGGAATCGACCGTCTGCCGTACCTTTTCCGGGTCAACCGCGGCAAGAATGTCCTCGCCGCGTGCAACCAGTCCATCGATGCGGCCGGCAGCATCGGCGATCTGTTCGGCAGTCTGCTTGACGAGCGCAGGGTCGACCGAAGCGACGATCGATTCGCTCTTCTCGACGATGCCGTCGAGACGGGACGATGCCCGGGCGATGTTGTCGAGCGTCTCCTGAACCTTCGTCGAATCGACATCGGCCAGGATCGTCTCCGCCTGGGCCACGACGCCCTTCAACTGGCCCGATATCTCGGCAATCGCGTCAGCCGCGCCGGACACCGATTCCAGGAACGACGATACGCCGTCGGAATTCTGCGCCAAGGCATCGGTGAACTGCTCGACATTGGCAAGCGTGTTCTTGACACTGTCGGCATTGGTGGTGACCACGTCCTCGACCGTCTCGAACACCTTGTCGGCGCGGCTCAGAATCTGCCGAGCGCCCGCCACAAGGTCTTCGAACGCTGACCGTTCGGCCCAGAGGACGCGGTCATCGCGCTTGAGCAGCAGTTCGGCCTGCGCCGAACCACCGGAAATATCGACATAGGCGACGCCGGTAATCCCCTGGAAACCCAGCGATGCCTTGGAATCCGTGCGGATCGGAGTATCGGCGTTGACCGAAAGCCGGGCCAGCACATTGCTCGGATCATCGGAATCGAACTGCAGCAACCGGACATCGCCGACCGGTATACCGTTGAACAGAACAGAACTGCCGATACTGAGGCCGGCAACCGGGCCGGAAAAGACGACTGTCAGGTCGGTCTTCTGAATGCCGCGGTCATTGCCAGCCAGCCAATAGATGAACCCGAAAGCGAAGGCCAGCACGGCCAGCGTGAAGGCACCGATGATCGCGGTATTGGCTTTCGTTTCCATCGCCTATCCGCCCGCCGGAGCCATCGCCGAGCGCGCGCGCTCGCCATTGAAATATTCGTTTACCCAGGGATGGTCGAAATGCACCATCTTTTGCAGGTCGCCCTCGACCAGGATGTGCTTGTCGCCGATAACTGCAATCCTGTCGGCTATCGCATAGAGGCTGTCGAGATCATGGGTCACCATGACGACCGTCAGGCCCAGCGTATCCCTGAGATCGCGTATCAGCTTGTCGAACGCAGAGGCCGAGATCGGGTCGAGACCGGATGTCGGCTCGTCAAGGAAAACCACCTCGGGATCAAGCGCCAGCGCCCGAGCGATCGCCGCCCGCTTGGTCATGCCCCCCGACAGTTCCGACGGAAGCTTGTCGAAATCGGTCATCTTCAGGCCGACGATTTCGATCTTCAGTTTCGCCAGCGCGTCGATCAGCCCTTCCGGTAGATCGAGATATTCGCGGATCGGGATGGCGACGTTCTGTGCAACCGTCAGCGCTGAAAACAGAGCACCGTGCTGGAACAGCACGCCCCACCTCTTTTCGATGTCGCGCGGCACACCTTCAGTGCCGTACGGGATGCCGAATGCCTCCACGGTGCCGGCGAGACGCGGCGCCAGCCCCAGAATCGCCCTTGTCAGCACCGACTTACCGGTACCGGATGCGCCCACAATCGCCAGGATTTCACCGCGGTAGACATCCAGATCAAGGTTTTCCAGCACCAGCGGACCACCGAAACCAACCGATAGCCCGCGAACACGCAGGATCGGTTCGCCGGCCTGGCCACCTTCATAGACGGACCTGATTGGCATTTCAGATGACGCTGAGATTTCCGCCATAGCCTCTCCCGGCCATGTCATCGGGCCGGCATTGCACGCCGCGCCGACTCGTATGCATGTTCCCGTTGGTCCTTGATAATGCCGTTTCCGGATAAATGCGATACAACCAGTGTTGATGCCGGCGACTCCAGCGGCAATTGTTGCAAATATGTCAGCCGCGGCAACGGGAAAGGCCAGACGTCAGAAATCGATGGCGGCATAGAAGACGGCAAATATGCCGTCGACGACAATGACCATGAAGATCGACTTCACGACCGACGCAGTCGTATGGCGGCCAAGCGATTCGGCACTGCCGCGCACCGACATGCCCTCGGTGCAGGCAATCAGAGCGATGATCAGCGCCATGAACGGGGCCTTGAACAGCCCGCTGAACAGCGAGGAAAAATCGATCGCATCGCGCAATTTCGTCACGAAAACAATGGGTTCTATGCTGGAATAGACCCAAAGTGTCATCATTGCCCCGAGCAATGTCGCCATGCCGGCCAGAAAGGTCAGTAGCGGCAGGACGATGATCAGGGCAATCGCCCGCGGCACGACAAGAACGTTGATCGGATCCATGCCGATCACCTTCAAGGCATCGATCTCCTCGTTCATCTTCATGGAACCGATTTCGGCCGTGATCGCGCTGCCGGAACGGCCGGCGAGCATGATGGCAGTGAGCAACAGTGACAGTTCGCGCAACGCCAGGATACCGACCAGATCGATGGTGAAGATCTCCGCCCCGAAATATCTGAGCTGGAAAGCGCCCTGCTGAGCCACGATGCCGCCGACCAGGAACGACATCAGCGCCACGATGGGCACCGCCCTCAGGCCGGCATACTCGATCTGATTGATGACCGCGGCGGTCCGGAACGACCATGGTCGCAGCAGTGTCCGGCCGATTTCAAGGACGACGCTTCCCAGCATCGACAAGAGCTCGTGAGCATCCTTCGTGATGCCGATCATCGTCTCGCCGATGTCCTGCAGTAGCCCCTGATCCCGTGGAATCAGCTCCGGTTCTTCGTCGGTCAGGGCCGTACGGACCCGGTTGACCAGGGACATCCGCGCCTTATCGCGGCACAGCCATTCGACCGTGCCGCCGCCGGCGATCCACGCAAGTTCCATACGCACGAGCAGGAAGGCCCCGGCCGTATCCAGCGCTTCGGTTTCCCGCACGTCGATGGTAAGTTGCCGGCCGCCTGTTCCGGTAACCGCCGCCGCCTTGCCGTCCGCCGTCAGACCCGCCCCGCTCATCGTATCGCGGACGACGAGATCGAGATGCCGCGCTTCGTCGATCACCCAATTGCCGCGCGGCAGGAGGATATGGTTCCCACCATCCGTCGATTGTTCGATAACGGCTGACATCGATTGCGAATTGAACCCGCTGCGTGATGGCTGAAGGATATCCGGGCCGAACGCCGCACCCGGATTGAATCGGATTGAGTTTGCCTTCTCCCGCCGCACACGGCAAGCTTGCCGGACGCTCTATGCAGGTCCAAACAAAATGATCGAACGCCCTTACCTGATGTTTCTTGGTGACGTCCCCGATATGCTCGCCGCCAAGACCGCCTACGGCGTCGTCGACTGGCGTCGCGATTGGTGCGTCGGCCAGCTCCGGCTCGACGACTGCGGCGCTGACACCGGCCTGCCCGACATGACCGTAGCCGAGGCGAAATCGGCGGGCGCACGGACCATGATCATCGGCGCAGTCAACCCGGGCGGCCGCCTGCCGGACCACTGGATCGCCTCGATCGTCAATGCCATCGAGGCGGGCATGGACATTGCCAGCGGTCT
>DATHRP010000201.1:0-2546 GCA_035465195.1 Afifellaceae bacterium
GTCGTCGAGGAAAAAAACCCGCTGGCGCGGCTGCCGGTGGGCTCCGGACAGTATCTCGCGCAACCACTTCGGGTAGGCTGACTTCGGTTCGCCGGTGCGGCGGAGCAGGCTCGACAGCGTCGTGTGCACGACCACGTGCCGGATGTGCACGCCGGTCTTCGGCATGCGATAGGTGGTTTCCGCGCGCGGCACGGCGCTGACGATCAGAGCCGGCCCGAGATCGTGAACATTTTTGCGCTTGCCGAGAAATTCGGAGCGCTTGACCGTCGAAACGAACTGGAAACTGATGATATCGGCGACTTCATTGCGCAGCACGAGCGACCGCTCAAGGAAGGCGTCATCGATCTCGATCATGCGGTCCTCGTCGATACGGTAACAGAGCGGCCCCTCGATGCCGGTGCCCGCCAGGTCCTGGATGAAATTATTATCACGCGTGGACGCGAAGCGGGTAATGCGCCGGGCTTTGCGGAACAGCGTGCCGAGACGGGCGCGCGGCATCTCGTCCGGATTGAAGTCCGGTGTCACCTCGACTATGTACTCGTCCCCGTAATGCATGATGCCGTGTCCCGGGCCAGTCTGCCGATTCTGCACATTATGCTGGCGGTTTGGCCTACCTCGCAAATGTTCCCCGACGCTATGATCCCGGCACCGATCAAGTTGCATGCGCGAAGGAAGGTACCCGATGAGAAAACTGACACGGCAATGCGGCGCTGTCATTCTTTTAGCCCTGCTGGGCGCCACTGCCGCGGCTGCACCCGCCGGTCTCGCGGATACGGCCCGGCTCGAGGCGTTTATTGACGGCGTCGTCAAGCCGTTGATGAAGACCAACAACAGCCCGTCCGGCACGGTCGCTATCGCCCAGGGTGGCGAACTGATCTTCGCCCGGGGCTACGGGTACCAGGACATCGAGCAGGAAATTCCCGTTGATCCGGCCCAGACGCTGTTCCGCCCCGGTTCCACGTCCAAGCTGTTCACGTGGGTTGCCGTCATGCAGCAGGTCGAGCAGGGCAGGCTGGATCTCGACGCCGATGTGAATACCTATCTCGAAACTTTCCAGATTGAAGACACGTTCGACGAGCCAGTGACACTTCGGCATATCCTGACGCATACCGCTGGATTCGAAGATGGCGGGATCGGTTACCTTATTATTGACGACCCTGAGCGCATCATGCCGCTGGCCGAGGCCATGGAGCGCTACCAGCCGGAGCGCGTGAATCCGCCCGGCGCGCAGACCGCCTACTCCAACTACGCCACCTCCCTTGCCGGGCTTATCGTCGCGAACGTGTCCGGCCTGTCGTTCAACGATTACATCGAGCAGAACATTTTCACGCCGCTTGGCATGGACCATTCAAGCTTCGAGGAACCGCTGCCGGCGCGGCTCGCTGATCAGATGGCGATGGGATATGCCGTCGAAAACGGGCGCTTCGTCGAAAAACCCTTCGAGATCATTTCCAATTTCGGGCCGGCGGGCGCGCAATCGGCCACGGCGACGGACATGATCCGTTTCGGTCAGGCGATACTCAACGGCGGCGTGCTGGACGGTGCCCGCATTCTGGATGCCGCGACGGTCGACACCATGCTCACTCGTGCGTTCTCACACGACGAGCGGCTGATGGGCATGGCGCTGGGATTCTACGAACAGGACATCAACGGGCATCGCGTCCTGGGCCACGGCGGCGACACAACGCGTTTTCATTCTTTCCTGGGCATCGACCCCGCCAATGACCTGACCTTCTTTGTAAGCTTCGGAGCACAGGGCGGCGGCGCTGTAAGATCAGCATTCACGACCGCGCTGTATAACGAATACTTTCCGCAACAGGTGGAGCGGCCGGAGCCGCCGGATGATTTTGCCGATCGCGCCGGGCGCTTTGCCGGCACATACGGTTTCTGGCGCACCAACTTCTCCAGTATCGAGAAAGCGTTCCGGATGACGGGCGTGATCCAGGTCGCTCCCACGGAGGACGACACGCTGGTCGTCAGTTTCGGCGGCAATGCGAAGCAATACGTCGAAGTCGGCGACAACCTGTTCCAGGAGCAGAACCCGAACATCTCACTGATCGCCGGCATCAGTCCGCCGCAGCTCGCATTCCAGGATGATGATGCGGGCAACGTCTCGGGCTTCGTACTCGACGGCCTGCCGTTCATGTCGCTCCGCAAGCTTTCGGTGGTCGAGACGCCGGCATTCAACTATTCGCTGCTGGCCTTGTCCATGCTGGTATTTCTTGGCGTCGTGCTGCGCCGCGCTTACCAGCGCGCCGCGTTCCGCCAACAGCCGCCGGCGGACCGGTCTGCCGCAAATGCCGCGTTCCTGGCAGCAGCGGCGAACCTGCTGGCGCTGGTGGCGGGAGCCATCGTGCTGTCGATCGTCCAGGACGCGCTGTTCGGCGGCATACCGCTGCTCTTCAAGGTCTGGCTGGTGTTGCCCATCGTCGCGACATTGGCGGGCCTGTATCTCGTATACCGTACCGTTCTGGTCTGGCAGCAAGGGCTCGTCGGCGGCGTGTGGGCTCGCATCCGCTACACGATCGTGACGCTGGCGGCGCTGT
>DATHRP010000202.1:0-5824 GCA_035465195.1 Afifellaceae bacterium
GAACGGCAGATCGAGATTGACGAAACCGCCGCCAAGGGTCGTCAGCGTCGCCTGGTCGGGTCCGAACTCGTAGACCATGCGGTTGTTGGAGAGCACCATAGCGAGGCTGCGGGCGATCGACAGCATGCCGAGGGTGACGACGAAGGGCGGGAAGCCGATATAGGCGATCAGGGCGCCGTTGAATGCGCCGATGGCCAGCGCGGTGGCCAGCGCCAGCGGAGCGGCAATCCAGAACGGCATTCCGGCATTCATGGCCATGCCGATCACCATGCCGCTCAGCACCAGGATGGAGCCGACGGAGAGGTCGATGCCGCCGGTGATGATGACGGCTGTCATGCCGAGCGCGATAATGCCCACGAAGGCGAAGTTCCGCGTCACGTTGAACAGGTTCTGCTGCGTCGCGAAGACGTCGCTGGCAAACGACAGCACAACGAACGCAACGACCGCCGCCAGCAGCACCCAGAAGGTCTGCCGGCTCGTCAGCCAGGCCAGCCACGTTTCGTGTGTCTGCCTGTTGATGGTGTCTTCGAGTGTTACCGCCATGACGACCCGTCCATCCCCTTTTGTTGCAACCCGGTCACGCCGTGCCTGCCGGCCGGTGTTCAGGCATCGGCCTCTTCGGCGACGCGCGCGGTCTCCGGCGTGCCCGACACGATGATCTCGAGCACCTCCTGCTCGCTGGATTCGGCGATCAGCCGCTCGCCGACATTTTCGCCCCTCTTCAGCACCATGACCCTGTCGCCGACGGCGAAGATATCCTGCAGGCGGTGCGAGATGATGACCTGGGCGACATTGTGCCGCTTCAGCTCCATCATCGTTTCCAGGAGCTGGACCGTTGCCGGCACCGACAGGTTGGCCGTCGGCTCGTCCAGGATGATGACCTTGGGATCGAAGGAAATCGACCGGGCGATCGCGACCGACTGCTGCCGCCCTCCCGAAAGGCTCTCGACGCGCTGGTAAACCGAATTGACGTTGACCTTCAGCCGCTTCAGCACGGCATCGGCTTCCTCGTACATGCGCTTGCGATCGACGAAGAGGCCCTTGCGCGGCCATCGGCCGAGAAAGATGTTCTGGCCGACGTCGAGATTCCCGCACAGCGCAAAGTCCTGGTAGATCATCTCGATGCCGGCGTCGCGGCTTTCGTGCGGACTGCGGAAATGCACCGGCCGGCCTTCGACGCGGATCTCGCCGCTGTCGCGCTGGTAGGCTCCGGTCAGGATCTTCATCAGCGTCGACTTGCCGGCAGAATTGTCGCCGACGAGTCCGAGTATCTCTCCGGGACGGAGCGTCAGGTTGACGTTGGACAGCGCCTGCACGGCTCCGAAGGTCTTGGTTATTCGCCGCATCTCGACGAGCGGCGCCGATCCGGTATGTTTATCATGCATGAGGCAGTTCCCGTTGCACCTGAAGGCGTTGTTGCACCAGCCGCCGGCGTAGCCTGGCCAGGATGTTGGCCTGCCTGACCCAGATGTCGATCAGCACGGCCGATATCAGAACCAGGCCGACGAACACGTTGACCCAGTGCTGCGGCAGCACGAAGGATTCGCCTGAGCTTGTGATAATGTTGAGCTGCAGCAGGGCCCGCACCAGCGTGATGACCGCCGCGCCGGCGAGCGAGCCGATGATCGTGCCGTAGCCGCCGTAGATCGAGCCGCCGCCGATGATGACGGAGGCGATGGCGTCGAGCTCGCGGAACTGGCCGGCGACAGGGTTGAAGCTGCGGAAGAAGGCGACGTTGATGATGCCGGCCATGGTGGCGCAGAAGGCCGACAGGAGCAGCGCCTTGGTGCGCACCCGGTTCGTGTCGACGCCGGCATATTCGGTCGCGCGGCGGTTGCCGCCGGTGGCATAGACCTTCTGGCCGAACGGCGTGTAGGCGAGCACGATGCCGGCGATGATGGCGACGATCGCCAGCCAGATGGTCTGCACGCTGACGACATCTGTGATCGCGCCAAGTATGCCCGGCGGCCCCGGCAGTCCGAGATAATCGAGAATGTCGCCGACCTTGCGGCCGACAAGGTTGAAGTTCTCCGTCCAGCCGGTGAGCTGCTGGCCGGCGACGATCCAGGCCGCGACGCCGCGGGCGATATAGAACATGCCGAGGGTGGCGATGAAGGCCGGCAGGCCGAAACCCACCGTCACCAGCGCATTGAACAGGCCCGCGGACATGCCGACGATCAGCGCCATAGCGATCGCCGTCGCTGGATCGGCGCCGACGACCTTGAGGAAATAGGCCGCCGTCGATCCGGCGAGCGCCAGGACCGCACCGACCGACAGGTCGATATCGCCGCAGGCGATGACATAGGTCAGGCCGACGGTCAGAAGCGCAAGTTCGGTGTAGTTGAGCAGGATGGCGAATGTGTTGGGCAGATGCCACCAATAGTCCGGCCTGAGCGCAAGGCCGACCAGCCAAAGCGTGGCGCAAAGCATGATGGCCAGGGAATCGCGGCGCGCCAGGAACTTGCCGAAGCCGCGCGCCGTCAGCGCCTTGTCGGCGGCGAGCGTGCCGCGGGTCTGGACGCCTTCGATCGCGACGCCGCCGATATCGGCAGGCGCCGGCGCCGGCTTGCCGCGCATCCAGGCCCAGAACCGCTGCGGCAGCTTTCGCCGGATCACGTACGGCTCGATCAGCACGGCCAGCACCAGCAGCGTGCCGATGAAGGCCGGAACGGCGCCGGCTGGCAGGGTGGAGACCGCCTTGACCTCGATCTTCTGCCCGTCGATCTCGACGATGCGGGTGATCGGCACGCCCTCGCGCAGCACCTTGTTGATCAGCACCGTGAGCAGCGCGCCAAGATAAGAGCCGACGATGCGGCCGCGGCCGCCGAGGATCGAGGCGCCGCCGATGATCACGGCGGCAATCACCACGAGCTCGGTCAACAAACCGGCCTGCGAGGTGATGCCCTTGTCCTGGGCGACGGTCATCAGGCCGGCGATGGTGGCGCAGAGCGAGGACAACAGGAAGCCGCGAATGCGCACCCAGCGGGTCGGGATGCCGGCATAAACGGCCGCCTGCTCGTTGCCGCCGGTGGCGAACGTCTCGTAGCCCCAGCGCGTCTTGGCGAGCACGATCGCGCCGATCGCGACGATCACCAGCACGATGGCGATCTGGTTGTTGAAACCCCAAGCGTTGGTTTCGCCGAGATGGAAGAACCAGGCATCCTCGCGCGCCTTGATCGGATAGAGGATCGACCGCCCGCCGGTCAGACCGAGCACGACGCCGCGGCCGATCAGGAGCATGGTCAGCGTTGCGATGAATGCCGGGACCTTCAGGATCGTGACAAGCACGCCGTTGACCAGGCCGACGGCCGCGCCGGCCAGGACGCAGACGATGACGGCCGTGACGATCCCGAGGTCGTAGTGGTTCGGATCATAGACGTAGGAAAAGACGACACCGATCAGGCCGAGCGTCGAGCCGACCGACAGGTCGAGGTCCTTGTTGGCGATGACGAAGGTCATGCCGACGGCGATGACACCGAAGCGCGCGGAATCGCGCAGCAGCGCATGGAATGCCTCGCTGGTGCCGAAGAAGCCGGGATTGATCATGGCGCCGGCGAAGTAGAGCAGCGCCATCAAGCCCAGCAGGCCAACTTCCCAGCCGCCCACCAGTTGGATCGGTAGGCGGCCGGGCGATGGTGTCGTCGTCATTGTCATCGGATTGGAATCACGCCGTTACGAACGGGACCGCGAGAGAATGGCACTCCCGCGATCCCAGTATGGTCCAAATGCCGGACCGTCCGAAAGTCAGTTCTCGAAACGCTTCCCGACGCTTCCGACCGTCTCGCCCGTCACGAGCTGGGCGCGCGTGTCGAGGTTGGCAGCCGAAATACCGCGGTCGATCTCCAGCCACAGCTGCATGACAGGCCAGAAACCCTGCAGGAACGGCTGCTGGCCGAGGGCACCTGTCAGGTCGCCGGAGCGGAGCGCTTCCTGTTGTGCCGGGCCGAGGTCGAAACCGTAGGCGCACATCTTGCCGGTGTTGCCCGTCTGCGCCACCGCCTTGGCGAGCGCCGGCGTGAAGACGTTGTTGCCTGCGAATGCGCCGACAACGTCGCCACGCGATTCGATCAGCGAGATGATGCTGTTGACCGGATCGTTCATGTCAGCCGATACGCCGACGCTTTCCGGGCCGGCGTCGACCTTGAACTTGTCGAGCTTGCCGGACGCGTTAAGTGCCTTGACGATGGCGTTGTAGGCGGAAGTCACACGGTTGTTGACCTCGATGTTGCCCATGGCCGTATCATTGGGAAGAATGATCGAACCGGACTCGATGCCCCGCTCTTCCAGACACTTGACGAGCGCCTCACCGGCAATCGCTGCGGCCGAGGCATCCTGGCCGGTATGGCTGATGCCGTTGCGGTCGAGAATGTTCGGGTCGTAGGAATTGGTCGTCGCGACCGGAATGCCGTTTTCGCGGGCGGTCCGGACGATGTCGTCATAGGCGCCGACCTGCGGCGTCGTCATGATGATGCCGTCGAGAGTGGGATCCTGGATGATCTGGTTCAGGATTTCCAGCTCGCGCGCCGGATCGTCCGTCGGCGATTCCGACCCGAGCAGCAATATTTTCGCGCCGATCAGGTTGGCGGCCACCGTCGCGCCGACATAGACCGGGTCGAAAAAGCCGTTACCGGCGGTGTGGGTCACGATGGCGAACGTCAGGACACCGTCGTTGGAATGGAAGTCCTTCGTGCCGTCGGCCTCCGTGGCGGCTTCCTCCCAGGTGTAGCCTCCAACGGCCTTGTCCACGCCGCCGGATTGCGCCATCGCGGACCCTGCCGCAAACGCCGCGAACGCCGCAGCGGCGACAATCGATGTCAACTCTCTCTTCATGCCTTGTCCTCCCAAAAATTCGGGCAGCCAGTTTCCAGACAATGATTTCCGACGAAATTCTGCAGTCGACGGAAAACTGAATTTCTTCTGTCTTCCCAGATATTTATATGCTCTTGGCGCGCCCCGTTTCAGTCCCTCGGGTGCAAACCGCTGGATTTATATCACACCTCGAATTAATTTGTGAAGGTTGAATGAGCAATAGAATCGCGACGCCGCTCCCATGAGGTGGTCCATGCACGTGCGATATCCGCTATCCGGCGGGGAACGACTGAAGGGCGACAGCCGCGCCGTGGCCTGTCTACGCCCGCATCGTCGATACTTTCGATCCGGCGAGCAATCGCATGGTATGACAGTATTGAATATCGCCGGCATCAGGGCCTATACGGTGGCGCCCGCGGGCCGACCTCCCCGACAATGCCAGGGAACAGAATGATAAGATGAAATTCCTGGATCTCGACCAGATTCGTGAACGCAACCGCCGGATCGTTCTTCAGTGCATCCGGGACGCGGGAACGATTGCGCGGGTGGAGATCGCCGACCTGGTCGATGTCAGTCCGGCGACCGTTTCGGTGGTCACCGGTGAATTGCTGATGGACGGGCTGATCGAAACCGTGGAACCGGAACCGCGCAGTTCGCCGCCGGGCCGCGGCCGGCCGAAGACGCTGCTGCGTCTCAGGCCCGATGCTGCCCATGCGGTCGGCATCAAGATCGCGCTGCACCAGGCCGCCGTCTCGGTGACCAACTTCGTCGGCGACGTGCTGGCCAGCGAAACCGTGCCGTTTTCGCCGAAACAGCGCACCCCGGGGAAGATCATCGAAATCTGCGAGCAGCAGATCGGGCGCATGCTGGAGGCAACAGGGCTGGAACGCGACCAGTTGCTCGGCGTGGGCATCGGCGTCTCCGGCGTCGTGACCTACGAGACCGGTGTCATGAACTGGACACCGATGTTTCCCGACCGCGACGTGCCGCTGAAATCGGTGCTGGAGGAACGGAC
>DATHRP010000203.1:0-3548 GCA_035465195.1 Afifellaceae bacterium
GTTAGTGGGGAGATCGCGTTTCGTTCGCGCCTTCTCAAACGATGGATGACGGAGGTGGCTACGACCGTTCCTGTTTCAATTACGTATTTCTCGGACGTGCTCTGTATATGGGCCTATGCGTCGCACATCCGGCTTGAGGAGATTGCCAGAAACTTCGGTGCGGACGTGCAAATTGATTTTAGGTTCTGCTCAGTCTTTGGAAATACCGCAGACAAGATCGCGCGGGGATGGGCCGATAAAGGAGCCTACGACGGATTCAACCGACATCTGCGAGAAGTCGGCAACAAATTCAGCCACATCGACGTCCACCCGGAATTATGGCTTTCAACCAAGCCAGCGAGTTCGGACAGTGGACATCTGTTCATCAAAGCTGTCCAGATTATGGAGCGGAGGTCCCAAGGTGGCGGCAACTCCGGCGTTGGCAGCCCTCTATCAGCGCAATTGATCTGGCAGTTGCGTCGCGCATTTTTCCATGAATGTCGCGACGTCTCCCAGCGCAATGTCCAGTATGCGGTTGCCGAACAGATCGGCATTCCTCTTGCCCCGGTGGAGGCTGAGATCAACAGTGGTGCGGCGTTCGCTTCACTGGCTGCCGACTACCAGCAACGAGATCGCCTCAAGATCGAGGGCAGTCCAACCTTTGTGCTCAACCAGGGCCGCCAGAAGCTCTATGGAAATCTGGGATATCGCGTCATCGAAGCGAACATTCGCGAGTTGTTGCGGGAACCCGACCTAGGCGAAATGAGCTGGTGCTGAGCGGCCCCCAGTTGCGTAGAGCAAATCGTACCAACGAATGGCAAACGATTACGCAAAAATTAGCCCGCCGAAGAGGTCTACCCATTTGCTACTTGACGTGGGCGAACTTGTAGCAACTGGTAACGCCACAATATGGAGGCATCTAAAGCTTAGCGCCGACACGCGGCCTTGGCTGCCAACCGACCCGATGGAGATTGAGCATGCCGAGGATAGTCGACAAATCGGAGGAGCAAGAAACCGCCGAAGCGGAAGTCGAGAGCTTTCGGAAAGACCTCGGGCCGTTCGTCGTTGCCGGTGAAACGACGCGCATGGCGATGGTCTTTGCCGACGCCAAGGAGCCCGGCAATCCTATCATTTTTGCCAATGACGCCTTTCTCAAACTTACCGGATACGATCGCAAGGAGGTTCTCGGCCAGAGCTTCAATTTCCTGCTGGCCCATGCCGCCGATGCCGAGGGGTTAGCGAGCATTCAAGCAGAGTTCGAGGGCAACGCGGACAGCGGTTCGGAAATTCGATACCGACGCAAGGATGGCAGCGAATTCTGGGCGGGCCTCTTCATTAGCCCGGTTCGCGATGAGCGCGGCGATATCGTTCAGCATTTTGCATCGTTCGTCGATCTCACCAAACATAGGGACGCGGAAGCCCAGTCCAGGATGTTGATCGATGAACTGAACCATCGGGTGAAGAATACGCTTTCAACGGTGCAATCGATCGTCTGGCAAGCTTTGCGGACTGGCTCTGACCCCAAGGGCGTCCGAAAGTCGATCGAGGCCCGGCTGTTTGCGCTTTCCCGTTCGCACGATCTGTTGACCCGCGAAAATTGGCAGAGTGCGGGTCTGCAAGATATCGTCCACGACGCGCTGGAGCCGTTCATCGCCGCCGACGGTCGGACGGAGCGCTTAGTGATCACCGGCGAGAACATTCGTTGCCCGCCAAAGGCGGCTTTGGCCCTAGGCATTGCCTTCAACGAACTGGCGACGAATGCGGCGAAATACGGTGCGTTCTCCAACGAGGCTGGATCGATCTTTATCTCGTGGGCAGTGGAGACGACCGAGCATGGCCGCCGGCTCGTCCTGCGCTGGCAGGAGAAGGGAGGCCCACCCGTCACGCCTCCATCACGCAAAGGGTTCGGCTCGCAGGTGCTTGAGCGCGGTCTGGCACACGAACTGGAAGGCGTAGTGCTTCTTGATTACCGACCCGACGGCCTGATCTGCACCATGACCATTCCCGCGCCGCAGAGTGCTCCAGATGAATAAATTGCTCGCCGGCCGGCGCATCCTCGTTGTCGAGGACGAAATGCTGGTGTTTATGATGACCGAAGGCATGCTGGCCGACCTCGGATGCGAGTCGATTGTCTCTGCTGCCACGGTCGAGCAGGCCCTTGCTTTGATCGAGGGGCAAACTCTGGACGCCGCCCTCCTGGACATGAACCTGGATGGCAAGAAGACGGATCGTGTGGCCGAAGCTCTTGCCGCGCGCGGGGTGCCGTTCGCCTTCGTGACCGGCTACAGCGGTGAAGACATGAAGGCCGGCGACCGCGGCCTACCACTACTGAAGAAGCCGTTCCAATACGAGCAATTGGCCGAGATGCTCAAAGGTCTGCTCGGATAGGCGCTCCGCGGCAGTGGGGCAGGCAGGAGGCCAACTCTGGTTCGCGTCGATCCACGAGGCGGCTCGCTCCGGCCCGCAGTGATCGGTTGATGATCCAATCAGTCTCGGGATTGAGCCGCGCAACGCGTTTGCCGGTATCCGGGTTAAGATCCTCAAGAAACACAAGCTGTCGGACAGACGCAAAAATCTCCACGCCATACATCCCTCGATCGCCCCTTCCGTCTCCGAAAAATGCAATCTTCCAATGGCCGGCCTTAACATTGCCCTACAGCATCACCTCGATGCCGTTCCGCTGGTCGACTTTGCCACCGCCTCCTGGATGACTACGGCCTATGCTCTACTTGCTTTTACCTCGGCGCCCCGGCGGACGACGATCTCGGCGATTTTCAGCTGCGTCCTGGCCAGGGCCTAGGCCTGTTCCCGCGCTCGTCTTACCGGTTGAACCACCCAGATCGAAGCCTGGTCGATCAACGGCAACGGGTTCGGGCGGAGGGACCGCGGCTTTGTCTTCGGGTTTGCGCTGATCGTGCTTGCTTTTGGGATTGTCCTTCGGGGCTGGCGCCCTGGGTTGTTTCTCGACCATGATCCTGTTCCTCCTGGCTCGTTAGTTTGTGGATTCGGCGGCAGGCGACCTCCTACAAATCACCGGTCCGTATGGTATCGGCGCCCTTCGTTTGACTCAGCCTGCCGAGGGTGGTCTCCAGTGCGCGCTGCAACTTCTTGGCGGCACCCGAATAGGCACCCTCAAGCGTTGCGGCCTGATCACTGGCGACTTCCGGCTGACGACCCTCCAGGCGCGCTTCGATGACGCAACGCTTGTCGGAACCGCCGGACTTTTCCCCGTCCTCATCGCTGAGGTGCACTTCAATACGAGTGATATGTTGACTGAAGCGGTCCAGACGGGTGTGGATCTCGTCCGAAACCCGGGCGGACAGGTTTTCCCCACCCTCTACGTTTTCGTCGGTATTGACCTGAATTTGCACGACTAACTCCCTTTTCTCCAACCGCCGCCCACCGCGATGGATGTTCGCCTGCCTGATCCAGAACAAGTCGAACCGCGCGGGCACGGACCTCAGGAGAAAACTTGTTCGTGGGCGTGCTCATAATGGCTCCACCTTCTCAGGAGTTGGAGCCTCCGGCAATCCCGGCGCGGTTCAGACCGTGATTGCTGCAATGCCTGA
>DATHRP010000204.1:0-8806 GCA_035465195.1 Afifellaceae bacterium
GAATGCTCTCTGCTTCCGGGCACCCCGTTCGTTCAATACAGCGTCGACAACCAACCGGTCCGGCTGATTGTCCTGGATACGCAATGCGACGGCAACAAGCACGGCGATTTCTGTGAGGTCAGAGCCGACAATCTGCGCGCGGCGCTTGCGGAGGATCCGGTCAAGCCGACATTGATCTTCGTGCACCATCCGCCTTTCGAGGTACGCGAATCGGACTTCCCTGTTCAATTCGCATCGTGGGAAGCGGTGGAAAGGCTGGAGCAGGTACTTGAGGGGCAGACCCAGGTTTCGGGGATCTTCTGCGGCCATACCCACAGGGGCGCGTCCGGCACGGTCGGAGCCCTGCCGGTGAGCAGCATACCTAGTCTCGCCGTCGATGTGCGGATGGGTCAGTACCCGGCGGTGCTGCAGTCGGCCCCGATCTACAAGGTTATCCGCTTCGATGAGCGGCAGCGGGCGTTTGCCAGCGAAATCCGCGCGGCGTGAAGCCGTTTCGTTGTTGCCGCAACTGAGCATGCGATGTCCGGCGTCGGCCGGTCTGAGGAAAAGCGCCGGAACACCGGCTCCACGGCAGGGGACTCATCATGTCGACGACACTTGCGGAACTCACCGACCGCCTGATCGCGTTTCGCGATGCCCGCGACTGGCGGCGCTTCCACTCGCTGAAGGACCTGATCCAGTCGGTCAGCATCGAGGCGGCCGAGCTTCTCGAACTCACCCAATGGCAGGATGCCGCTGACGTCGAAGCCCGGGTCGCGGAGCCGGCGTTCCGCGACCGTCTCGGAGAGGAATGTGCTGACGTGCTGCTCTACCTCCTGCTGGTCGCAGAACGCGCCGGGTTCGATCTTCAGGAGGCGGCGGCGCGGAAGATCGACATCAACGAGCGCAAATATCCTGTCGAAAAGGCGCGCGGCAACGCCCGCAAATATACGGAACTCTGAAGCCCGCCGGCCGGCGGGCCATCGACCGGGTCAGTGCGCGTCGGTATCCAGGGAGCGGCCGAGAAGGCGCTCGACCAGATCGCGCACCGCCGCCGTCATGTGGCGCTCCCGATGGAGGACGAGGGCCTATTCCCGCTTCGGCAGGTCGACGGGGATTTCGCGAAGCCGGCCTTCCTCGATGGCCGAGGCCACGACATGGCGGGAGATGATCGTGGCGCCGGCGCCGGCCTCGATCGCTTCGCGCACGGCCTCGTTGGCGGGCAGCACCAGGGAGATGCTGAGGTCGTCGAGAGACAAGCCTTGCAGCCCTGCCAGGTCTTCCAGTCCACGGCGGGTGCCGGAGCCGGCCTCGCGGATGACCCAGTTCACCGCGCGAAGATCGAGATGTCCCGATGCGCTGACCGGAGACGGCTGGTCGGAGGCGACCACGAGGACGAACTCGTCGTGATCGATATGCTGGCGCACCAGCGCCGGATGCTGGGTCGGCCCCTCGACCAGTCCGACATTGACCTTGCCTTCGACGACCGCCGTCTCGATATCCTGGGTGTTGCCGATCACGACATCGAGCCGCACCCGGGGATTGTCGGCATGGAAGGTGGCGAGCCGGCGCGGGAGCCAGTGCGCCGCGATGGTCTGGCTCGCGCCGATGCCGACCGGGCCGGGATGGCCGGCGAGATCCTGCAGGATCGATCGCGCCATTGCCGCGCGGTCGAGAACCGCATGGGCTTCGTGTAGGAAGATCCGACCGTTTGCCGTCAGCCGGATGCCGCGGCCGACCCTGTCGAAGAGCCGGATCTCGTACCGGCCTTCGAGCGCGGCAATCGCCGAGGAAACCGTCGACTGGCTGAGGCGCAAGGCCTGGGCGGCCTGAGTCACGTGCCCCTTCTCGGCGACCTCGACAAAGATTTTCAGCTGATCCAGGGTCATGGCAATTTAATCGATAATATCGATTGTTATGGGAAAAACAATCGATTAATTAAAACATTTCTATTGTATTGCGATATGCGCGTCAGCTAAGCTGATGGCTCACGCTTTCGCGGTTTTCAACAGGCATGACCGGGGGGATCCATGAGCGATAAGAAACCGATTCAAGACGTTCCCGAAGGCAAGTCACGCTATTTCAGGACGCGCCAGAAAAAGCCTACCGAGAAGGGCTTTGTCGGCTACGAGACAATCTGGGAACCGTTTCAGAAGGAAGCGGAATACCAGACACCGAAACGACCCTGAACATCATGCCCGGATGCTGGCTCGCCGGGTATCCGTGAGACGCCGGCCGAGCCCCGCGCGGGAAACCATGGCCGGTCCGCTTTCGTGTGCCGGCCAAATCTGAGGGGAGCAACCAATCCATGATGAATCCCTTTTCTGCACTTTCGGACACCATACCGGCTGTCGCTCTGCAGACCTTCGTCATCGCGATGCTCATACTTGTCGTGCTCGGAACGATCATCGATATCGTGCACAAGAAAAGCGCCGAGTACTTCTTCGAGAACGCACAGAAGGCGAAGGAAGCGCGCGTCAGGCCACTCAGCGGCTCGCAGGTGGGTTCGATCGCGGTCCAGACGGTTGCCGTCGACGTCCTGACATCCGCCGAATTCTGCAATCCCAGGCGACGGGTCGCGCATCTTCTGACGATGTACGGCTTCGTGTTCTTCCTCCTCGCCACTTTCATGAGGGTGTTTTTCTATCCGACCGCGGCGGAATCGACGCCGGCACTATGGCCTTTTATGTGGCATGTCGGTGCGCTGATGGTCTGCGTCGGCGGTTTCTGGTTCTGGTTCTTCATCCGCGTCGACGTGGCGGCCGAGGGCAATCCCTGGTACCGCATCGTGCACGCCGACCTGTTCATCCTTTCGCTGCTGGCGACCACATTGTTCGGCTTGCTCTGGTCGCTGTCGCAGGCGAGCGGCCTTCAGGGGCTGAGCATGCTGTTCCTGGCGCTGTTCATCATTTCCAGCGTGGTCCTGTTCGGCGGCGTGCTGTGGTCGAAGTTCGCCCACATGTTCTTCAAGCCGGCCGCGGCGTTCCAGAAGCGGATCGCCAAGGCCGACGGCTCCATGGACAATCTGCCCGAACCCGCCGACCGGACCGATCCGGAAAGCCGCGACCGGCATTCCATGGAACTGCTGAAAGATGCGCCGCTCGACATGGGCCTGGGCATCAAGCGTGAAAGGCCACAGCACTACTGAGGCGCCGTGCAAGAGATCATCGGATAAAGAGGGACTTTCGATGCCAACCTTTGTTTACATGACCAGGTGCGACGGCTGCGGGCACTGTGTCGATATCTGTCCGTCGGACATCATGCATATCGATCCGAAGTATCGGCGCGCCTACAATATCGAGCCGGACATGTGCTGGGAGTGCTATTCGTGCGTGAAGGCCTGTCCGCAATTCGCGATCGACGTCCGGGGCTATGCCGATTTCGCGCCGCTGGGCCACAGCGTCCGCGTGCGCCGCGAAGAGGAAAAGGGCACGATCGCCTGGAAGATAAAGTTCCGCGACGGCACGGAAAAGAACTTCCTGTCGCCGATCACGACGAAGCCCTGGGGCACCTGCATTCCGAAGCTGGCCGAGGTACCCGGCCCCGACAAGGATATGCGCGACAGCCAGCTTCTCTACAATGAACCGAAATATATCCGCATGGACGAGGGCGGCCTGCACACCCTGGAATCCAACGGGCTGAAGATGAAAAAAGGGGTGTACTACTGATGGCCTACAAAACCATCATCGAAGACGGCATCGATGTTCTTGTCGTCGGCGGCGGACTCGGCGGAAGCGGCGCTGCCTGGGAGGCCAGGTTCTGGGGGCAGGACAAGAAGATCGTCATTGCCGAGAAGGCCAATATCGATCGCTCCGGCGCCGTTGCGCAGGGGCTCTACGCGATCAACTGCTACATGGGCACCCGCTGGGGCGAGAACAACCCGGAGGACCATGTCCGGTACGCCCGCATCGACCTGATGGGCCTGGTGCGCGAAGACCTGCTGTTCGACATGGCCCGTCACGTCGATTCCACGGTCCACCAGTTCGAGGAGTGGGGCCTGCCGATCATGAAGAACCCGAAAACGGGCACCTATCTGCGCGAGGGCAGGTGGCAGATCATGATCCACGGCGAGTCCTACAAGCCCATCGTGGCCGAGGCGGCGAAGAAATCGGCCGACAAGGTCTTCAACCGCATCTGCGTCACCCACCTGCTTCTGGACGACGCGAAGGAGAACCGGATCGCCGGCGCGGTCGGTTTCAACGTGCGCACCGGCAACTACCATGTCTTCAAGTCCAAGACCGTCATCGTCGCCGCCGGCGGTGCGTCCAACATCTTCAAGCCGCGTTCGGTCGGCGAGGGCGCCGGCCGTACCTGGTACGCGCCGTGGTCGTCCGGCTCCGCCTACGGGCTGATGATCAATGCCGGTGCCAAGATGACGCAAATGGAGAACCGGATCGTGCTGGCGCGTTTCAAGGACGGCTACGGCCCGGTCGGCGCCTACTTCCTGCATCTGAAGACCTATACTCAGAACGGCCTTGGCGAGGAGTACGAATCCAACTGGTGGCCGGAACTGCAGAAGATGGTGGGCAAGGAATATCTCGATCCGGAGGTCTCCCACCTGACCCACAGGCCGATCCCGACCTGCCTGCGCAACCATGCCCTGATCAGCGAAGTGAATGCCGGGCGCGGGCCCATCCACATGGTGACCATGCATGCGTTCCAGGATCCCCACCTTGAAGAGGTCGGGTGGGAAAACTTCCTCGGGATGACCATCGGCCAGGCCGTGCTCTGGGCCGCCACCGATGTGGATCCCAAGAACGAGAACCCCGAGCTGACCACCTCCGAGCCCTATGTCATGGGGTCCCACGCGACCGGCGCAGGCGGTTGGGCGAGCGGTCCGGAGGATGTCTCACCGCCGGAATATTTCTGGGGCTATAACCGGATGATGACGATCGAGGGTCTGTTCGGCGCAGGCGACGCCGTCGGCGGCACGCCGCACGCCTTCTCGTCCGGCTCGTTCACCGAAGGACGGCTCGCCGCGAAGGCGGCCTGCAAGTACATCGATGACGGCAAGGCGGACGGCATCACCGTGTCCGACAAGCAGATCGAAGGCCGCAGGCAGGAGATCTACAAGCCGCTGGAGCGCTACAAGAAATACCGCAACGAGATCGTCGCCGGGACCGTGAGCCCGAGCTACATCCATCCGAAGCAGGGCCTGGACAGGCTGCAGAAGCTGATGGACGAATATTGCGGCGGCGTCACCGTCAGCTACATGACCAACGAGAAGCTCCTCCATATCGGCCTGAAGAAACTGAAGATCATGGAAGAGGACCTCGAGTGCCTGGCGGCGAAGGACCTCCATGAGTTGCTGCGGGCCTGGGAACTGAAGCATCGCCACCGCACTGCCGAGTGCGTCACGCAGCACACCCTGTTCCGCAAGGAAACACGGTGGCCCGGTTACTATTACCGGGGCGACGCCATGAAGGTGGACGACGAAAACTGGCATGTGCTGACCGTTTCACGCCGCGATCCGGCGACCGGCGAATACACCATGGAGAAGGCGCCCTGCTACCATCTGGTCGGCGAGGACGAAGACAAGCAGGACGCCGGCAAGGCGGCGTAGGCACAGGGTAGAAGGCACGCGGGAGCGAGAACCGCGCCGGTGGCTGGACAAGGGCCGGGCGCCCGGATGGGAAACCGTCGGGGCGCCGGTCGCGAGCCTCGCATGGGATGACGGGTTCACCGATGAACATCATAGAAAAAAGCGACGAGGCGATACTGGCCATTGCGGATCCGATGTGGCTCGACCTGGTCAAGTGCTCGAACGCCGGCAATTACGGTGACTTCGTCAAGGGATTCTCGGAGGCGTTGAAACTCGCGCTCAACGAAGTCGAGGTCGGACGGCAATTCGCGACCAGCGAGCTCACCCGGAACCTGTCCGAGGAAATCGACCATCTCGGGATCATCCGCCGCGGCGAACACGTGACGGTTCTCTACAGGCAGCGCAGCACCAAGCGGGACGGTGAATGGCTCGGACGGCTGGTGCTCGGCTACGAAGGCGATGAAGTGAAGATCTTCGGCGCATCCATCTTCTAGGCGGTTCGACCGGTCATGAGCGACGTCATCCAGACCGACAAGTTCGTCGAGATCATCTACAAGGTCACCGACCGCAAATCGGACCAGGTGCTCACCTCTGTCGAGTTCCCGCTGGGTTACGTCCATGGCCGAAACGATGTCCTGGCGCCGCACGTCCTGAAACAGCTTGAGGGAAAATCGGCGGGCGACGTCATCGAAGTGCCGATAGACGGCAACCGCCTTTTCGGGCCGAGAGACGAAACGCTGGTCTTCACCGACCGCATCGAAAACGTTCCCAGGGAATACCGGGAGATCGGCACGACCATCGCCATGGAGAACGATAAGGGCGAGGTCCGCAATTTCATCGTCACCAGGATGGACGAGGAGACGCTGACCGTGGACGGCAACAACCCGCTGTGCGGCAGGGATCTCCTGTTCATGCTCGAAATCCTGACAGTCAGGGATGCCACCGAGAAGGAGATCGAGACGGGCGGCGCGGAACCGGGCGGGGTCGACATCGGCGATTCCCGGACGCTGTCGATCTGAATCGCCGGGGCATGCCGTCATTGCCTCGGAGTTCCCGAATTCTTCCGTTTGGAGAGGATTAGCAATGGCGCAACTGGTAGCTCCGCACAATTCCGAACAGGTCATGCCGCTGCTCCTGCCGGAGGCGGAACGCGGCGAGGAACTCCGGCGGGCTGAAACGCTGCGCCGGGTGCCGCTCGATTCGCGGGCGGTCTCGGATGTGCTGATGCTCGCCATGGGCGCCTACACGCCGCTTGGCGGCTTCATGGGGCATGACGACTGGCGCGGTTCGTGCACGGACATGAAGATGTCCAACGGCGTGTTCTGGCCGATCCCGATCACCTTGCCGGTCGCGCGCGATGTCGCCGACGGCATCGGTGCAGACGAAGAGGTCGCGCTTGCCGATGGCGAGACCGGCGAGATCCTGGCCGTGATGGAGGTGCGCGAGAAATACGCGATCGACAAGACCTTCGAGGCCGAGCATGTCTATCGCACGGCCGATCCGGCGCATCCGGGCGTCGCCAAGGTGCTGGCGCAGGGCGATGTGAACCTCGCCGGGCCGGTGCGGGTCATCGGCGAGAGTGACTATCCCGCCCGGTATCCCGACCTCTATTTCCGTCCCGCCGACGCGCGGGCGATGTTCCTGGACAAGGGCTGGTCGAACGTCGCTGCATTCCAGACCCGCAATCCGATGCACCGCAGTCACGAGCACCTGGTCAAGATCGCGGTCGAGGTTATGGACGGGGTGTTCATCCACCAGGTGCTCGGCAAGCTGAAGCCGGGAGACATTCCGGCCGACGTGCGCACCCGCGCGATCCAGGCGATGATCGACAATTACTTCCGGCCGGGCACGGTGATCCAGGCGGGCTATCCGATCGAGATGCGCTATGCCGGCCCGCGCGAGGCGCTGCTGCATGCCCTTATCAGGCAGAATTTCGGCTGCTCGCACCTGATCGTCGGTCGCGACCATGCCGGGGTCGGCGATTATTACGGCCCCTTCGACGCCCATCACATCTTCGACCAGCTCTGGCCGGGAGCATTGCTCTGCAAACCCCTGAAGATCGATATCACGTTCTATTGCCGCAAATGCTACGGCATGGCGACGGCCAAGACCTGCCCGCACGATCCCGAGCACCACATTTCGATTTCGGGGACGCAGCAGCGCGAAATGCTTGCATCCGACGCGGATATCCCGCCCGAGTTCAGCCGGCCGGAAGTCGTCGCCATCCTCAAGGAGTATTACGCCGGGCTCAAGCAGGCAGGCTGACGGCCGCGACGTTCATGGAGCGGAAGTCCCACCGGGGCGTAATGGCAGATACCGGGTCGGGAAATGGTGGAGCCGAGGGGAATCGAACCCCTGACCTCGTCATTGCGAACGACGCGCTCTCCCAACTGAGCTACGGCCCCATCCGCGCCGGCGTTGAAGCCGGGCGAGCGTCGCGGATATAGGGACCTGCCGGTTTGCCTGTCAAGTCGCTTGCTTCGGACTGCTACGCCAATCGAGGCGGCGGCGTGAATGCCAATCGTTAACGGAGCGTCAACGCCGCTCTTGTAACCGTCGGACCGCGCCGCTACATGGACGCAAAAGCCCGAAGGAAGACCCATGAAAGCCGTACTCGACGTCCTCTTGCTGGCACTGGAATTCTACAAGTGGATCGTGATCATCGCGGTGATCTTCTCCTGGCTCTACGCCTTCAATGTCATCAACACGACCAACAATTTCGTCGCGACCATCTGGCGGATGATCTACCAGATGACGGAGCCGATCTTCCAATGGGTGCGCCGCTTCGTCCCGACCATCAGCGGGCTCGACCTCTCGCCGCTGGTTGTCCTGTTCGGCATCTTCTTCCTCGAGCGCATCATCATCTACTACGTCTATCCCAACGTCTTCTGACCCGTGGCGACGCGGCCCTGGAGCGTCGGTGACGGCGGGCTGACGCTGTTGGTCCGGCTGACGCCGAAGGCCGACTGCGACCGGATCGACGGCATCGTGGAACTGGCCGACGGCCGGCAGGTCGTCGCAGCGCGGGTGCGGGCGGTGCCGGAGAAGGGCGCGGCCAACAAGGCGCTGACGGCGCTGGTCGCAAAGAAGCTCGGCGTCGCCAAATCGGCCGTTCGTCTTACCGCCGGCGCGACCGGCCGCGTGAAGACGCTTGCCGTCGACGGCCCGCCCGACGCGCTGCTTGACGGGCTGAAGAGGTTGGTGGGATAGTCGCCGATGCGAAAGCTTCTGCTTCTCCCGATATTCTTCGTGCCGATCGTGGCCCATGCCGCCGAACCCCAGAGC
>DATHRP010000205.1:0-2953 GCA_035465195.1 Afifellaceae bacterium
GCTTTTCGGTGCACCGCGCGCCTTCCTCTTCGCAGTAGAAGCGGATGACCGCCGGGATGATGCCCGCCGCTCCATTGGTCGGCGCGGTTACAACGCGGCCGCCGGCGGCGTTCTCCTCGTTGACCGCCATGGCGTAGACGCTGAGCCAGTCCATAATCCGGTGCGGCTGCAGTGCGTTCGCGCCCTGCTCCGACTGAAGCTTGTCATGCAGTTCGCGTGCCCTGCGCTTCACCTTCAATCCGCCCGGCAACTGGCCGCCCTGGCGGAGCCCGCGCTCCATGCAGCCGTTCATCGCGTCCCAGATGCGGTCCAGCGCCGCGTCGAGCGCGCCGTCTCCGGCGAGGTCCGGATAGCGCGCCGTCTCGTTGGCGCGTTTCATCTCGGCGATCGACAGGCCGGAGGCTTCGCCCATCTGGAGCATCTCCTTCGCCTTCGCGAAGGGATAGGGCACATCGTCGGTGCGCGCCTTGCCCGCTTGCCCGGCAAGGTTCGCCAGCTCTTCGTCGTCGACGACGAAGCCACCGCCGATGGAATAGTAGGTCCGTTTCAGGAGCAGACGGCCGGAGGCGTCGAACGCGGAAAAGACGATGCCGTTGGCATGGCCTTCCAGCGGCGGGCCGTAATCGAAAACGAGATCCTTTTCCGGATCGAAGGAGATCGCCTCGTAGCCGGGCGCCAGCAGGCGGCCGCCCTCACGCATCCGGGCAGCCAGTTCGTCGATCCCGTCCGGATCGATTTCGGACGGCGTTTCGCCGCAGAAGCCCAGGATGACCGCCTTGTCCGTTCCGTGGCCCTTTCCGGTGAAGGCCAGCGAACCGTGCAGGCTGACGCTGACGCGCGCCGGTTCGACCCCCGTCGGGCGCGGCCAGTCGCCGTGGGTGAGTTCGTGCAGGAAACGGCCGGCCGCGACCATCGGACCCACGGTGTGGGAACTGGACGGACCGATGCCGATCTTGAAGATGTCGAAAACGCTCAGAAACATGCGCTTGCTCCGGCTATCAGCCTATACGAATAGTCCCGGACCAGCCAATTGGCTGGCCCGGCGGCGACATCCAGTGACACGGCCGCGAAACGCAAGGCTTCCGCTTGCCGGCCGGCCGGCCAGGTTCTAGACATCGAAGCCGGGACGAAGGAGCATGCCATGCCCGAGACCGGCCATCGCTCGACACATGATGCCGAGCAGGACGCGCGCAACGCCGACCTGAAGATCTACGTCAACGGCAGCCTCGTGCACCGCGACGAGGCCCGGATCTCCGTCTACGATTCCGGCTTCATGATGGGCGACGGCGTCTGGGAAGGCCTGCGGCTCTACAACGGCAAATGGGCCTTCCTGGACGAACATCTCGACCGCCTTTTCGAGGCGGCAAGGGCGATCGATCTCGATATCGGCATGGACAGGGGGGGCGTGGCCGACGCTCTCGATGCGACCGCCGCCGCCAACGACATGCGGGGCGATGTCCATGCCCGACTGATGGTCACGCGCGGCGTCAAGTCGAAACCGTTCCAGGATCCGCGCCTGTCGCGCTCAGGCCCGACGATCGTCATCATCATGGAAAAGTCCCGGCCCGCAGAAGACATGCAGTCGGACGGCATCCGCCTCCACACCGTGCCTATCCATCGCGGCCTGCCGCTGACCCAGGACCCGAAGCTCAATTCCCATTCGAAGCTGAACTGCATCCTGGCCGGCATCCACGCCCAGAAGGCCGGCGCCGACGAAGCGCTGATGCTCGATTCGCACGGCTTCGTCAACACGACCAATTCCTGCAACTTCTTCATTGTCCGCAAGGGCGAAGTGTGGACGTCGACCGGCGACTATTGCATGAACGGCATCACGCGCCGGAAGGTGATCGAGCTTTGCAAGGCAAACGACATTCCGGTCTTCGAGCGGAATTTCTCGCTGGTCGAGACCTACGGCGCCGATGAGGCCTTTCTCACCGGCACGTTCGGCGCACAGACGCCGGTCGCCGAAATCGACGGCCGGCGGATCGGCGACAGCCAAGCCGGGCCGGTCACCCGGCGGATCCGGCAGCTCTACAAGGACCTGGTCGCCGCCGCCACGGCATGACCGTCAACCGGGACTGAACAGTCCGTCACACACCGGTCGGGTTGCATGCCAGTACCCGCCGGGCCCAGATCATGGACATGGCAACGCTGCGCGATAGATTGATGCCCAAAGGAGACCGATCATGAGCTGGAACCCCGCCCTCGACCCGTCATGCCCGACCGGCGACGAGGTTGACCGGATCGAAACCTTCATCGTGCCGCGCAGCCGGGACCTCGGCGGCTTCGAGGTTCGCCGCGCCCTGCCCGCCCCGAAGCGGCAGATGGTGGGACCGTTCATCTTTTTCGACCAGTTCGGTCCCGCCGAGTTCGTCACCGGCGAAGGTCTCGACGTCCGCCCACACCCCCATATCGGGCTGGCGACGGTGACCTACCTCTATGAAGGGTCCATCCGCCATTGCGACAGCCTGGGGTTCAACGAAGAGATCAGGCCCGGCGCGGTCAACTGGATGATCGCCGGAAAGGGCATCACGCATTCCGAACGCACCCCCGACGATGTCCGTGCCCAGGACAATGCGCCGCTGTTCGGCATCCAGACCTGGGTGGCGCTGCCCGACGACGATGAGGAAGCCAATCCCGCCTTCGAGCACCAGCCGAAGGAGGCGCTGCCGTTCCTTGAGGGCGAAGGCAAGCAGGTGCGGCTGATCCTCGGTTCCCTATACGGTGAACGTGCGCCGGTGAAGACATTCTCGGACATGTTCTACGCCGATGCCGTGCTGGAAACCGGCGCCAGGCTGCCCCTGACGAACGAACATGAAGACCGGGGCATCTATGTGGTTTCAGGCGAGACCGAGATCGCCGGGCAGAGCTTCGAAGCCGGCCGGATGATGGTGTTCCGGCCCGGCGACGAGATCACGATCACCGCGCTCAAGCCCTCGCGACTGATCCTGCT
>DATHRP010000206.1:0-2502 GCA_035465195.1 Afifellaceae bacterium
GCCGCATGCATCCGGGCACCGGCCGCGCATTGACCTCGCGCAAGCCGCGCCGGCACGCGGCGGGGCGCAAACTTGCGCCGGCGGCGGGGGCCGGCGACAATGTGCCCGGGGAAAACCGAACCGCCGGAGGGTGCGCTGTCCGATCGCAAGTTCAGGATCTTCAGCCGGCTGTTCCGCTGGCTCGGAATTGCCGCCGTCGGCTTCGCGGCGTTCCTGCTGGTGAGCAACATCGTCTTCTGGATCAGGGCGGTTTCGGCGGTCGGGATCGTCACCCGACAGGAAGTGATGAAACACACGGGCAGCCCGAGCGTCTATCGCGAGCCGGCCTACGCGCCGGTCATCACCTTCCAGACCGCCGGAGGCGAGACGGTCGAAGTGATCTCGGATGTCGGCTTCGGCGAGCATTTCGCCTACACCGACGGCGACGAGGTCAGCCTGCTCTATCTCTCATCCGACCCGCAATCGGCGCGGATCCGCAGCATCTTCGAGCTGATCGGCCTGCCCGTCGTGCTCGCCGGTCTCGGCTTCGTGTTCTGGGTCGTCGGCATCTTCGCCCAGTTCATGTCCGAGATGAGCGCCAGGCAGGCCGAGCGGATGGCCCGCCGGTCGCGATGAGGGTTTCATCTGGCGATACGGCGAACCTCAGGCCTTCGCCTTTGATTTGGCACCGCTTCGCCCCCGCCGCGTCGGCTTCAGGCGGATGCGCATGCCGCCGGTTTCCGGCTTTTCCATCTCGAACGCGCCGGATTTGGCGACGAGATCGCTGAGCTTGGCGAAGCCGTAAGTGCGGGAATCGAAATCCGGCGCCAGGTCGGCAAGCCGGTGGCCGACGGTGGCGAGCCGCACCCAGCCGCCCTCGTCGTCGATCTGGGCGATCGCCTTGCGCAGGATCGGCACGGCGGCGCTCGGCGTCTTGAGCGACTTGCCGTCGCCGCCGGTCTCCCGGTCGGCAGACGGCGCCTCCGGCAGCAGGTTCTCGGTGTAGATGAAACGGCGGCAGGCCTGGCGGAAGCTTTCCGGCGTCTTCTGCTCGCCGAAACCGTAGACGTCGACGCCCTGTTCGCGGATGCGCGAAGCGAGCCGGGTGAAATCGCTGTCAGAGGAGACCAGGCAGAAGCCGTCGAAGCGGCCGGAATGGAGCAGGTCCATGGCATCGATCACCAGCGTGATGTCGGAGGCGTTCTTGCCGCGCGTATAGGCGAACTGCTGGTGCGGCACTATGGCGTGGCGCGCCAGCTGGTCGGTCCACTGCTTCATGCGGGTTGAGGAGAAGTCGCCGTAGATGCGCCGCACGCTCGCCTCGCCGATCTTGGCGATCTCCTCGAACAGGCCGTCGGCGATGCGGGCGGAGGTGTTGTCGGCGTCGATCAGGACGGCGAGACGCGGCGAGCGGAATTCTTCGGCCATGGAATGTCTTTCGAATCTGGAGTGCAGGCTAGGCGAGCCGGCGGATCGCCGCAAGCGCCCTCGCCTATGGTGCGTCGGCCAGGATCATGTCGGACGCCTTCTCGGCGATCATGATGACCGGCGCATTGGTGTTGCCGGAAATGAGACGCGGCATAACCGAGGCGTCGACGACGCGCAGGTTCCCGATGCCGTTGACCTTCAGCTCCGGCGTCACGACGGCGTCGGGCTCCGGACCCATCGCGCAGGTCGAGGTCGGGTGATAAACGGTCGAGGCGACCTGGCGGCAGAAGGCGAGTAGGTCCCCGTCGCTCGTCACGTCCGGGCCGGGATGGACCTCCTCGGCGACGAACGGCCGGAGCGCCGGAGCGTGGAGGATCTCGCGCAGCGTCTTCAGCCCAGCGACCTTGGTGTCGCGGTCGAGCTGTGCCGTCAGGTAGTTGGCCCGGATCGACGGCGGCCGGAACGGATCGGCGCTTTCGACATGGATCGAGCCCCGGCTTTCCGGCCGAAGCTGGCAGACGGATGCGGTGAAGCCCGGAAACGAATGCAGCTTCTCGCCCATCTTGTCCGTGGAAAACAGCAGGAAATGGACCTGGATGTCCGGCACCGCCAGCTCCTCGCGGGTCTTGAAGAAGGCCGCCGCATAGCCTGCGCTGACGGCGAGCGGCCCTTTCCGCAATAGGGCGTAGCGCAAGGCCATGCGGATGCGGCCGGAAAGGCTCGCCGTCTCCTCGTTCCAGGTGCCCCTTTGCTTCGCGCGCATCACCATGCGCACCTGCAGATGGTCCTGCAGGTTCTCGCCGACCATTGGCGCGTCATGGACGACGGGAATACCGAGCGACTGCAGAAGCTCTCCATTGCCGACGCCAGACAGCTCCAGAAGCTGCGGCGAGTTGATGGCCCCGCCGCAGAGGATCATTTCCCCCGCCGCATCGGCCCGCCGCAGCCGGCCGTGCTGCATGAATTCGACACCGGTCGCCGTCCGGCCGTCGAAGAGAATGCGGGTCGCGTGCGCGTGGGTCTCGACATGCAGGTTGGGACGCCGGCGCGCCGGCTTCAGGTAGCCCGCCGCCGTGCTGCAGCGGATGCCGTTGC
>DATHRP010000207.1:0-13676 GCA_035465195.1 Afifellaceae bacterium
CAGGTTGTCGAGGATGACGGCGATGGTCTTCGGCGTGACGCCGTCGCCCTGGATCACCCGGACCGCCGGGTCGAGCACCTTGTAGCCCCGGGCGTTGACCGTGAAGCCGTAGCTTTCGCCCAGCATCTCGACCACGTCGATCGGCACCTTCGTCGGATCGCCGGAATCCGGCCGCACGACCAGCGTGCCGCCGATCGCCTTCACCTCGTCCTTCAGCGTCTCGCCCCACGTCTCGCGGACGGCGCGGTAGAGATCGTAGGAATCGGAGACGACGGCCACCAGCCTGCCCTCGCCGCCAAACTGTCTCAGCATGTTGCGGAAGGCCTCCACCTCGCCCTCCTCGCCCCATGAGGTCATGGTGGAATGCTCGGCGGCGGGGATCGAGAATCCGGCCATCGGCTCGCCGTAGAACCGTTTGGCGTAGACGAGCCCGGTGACGGTGTCGGTGCCCATGAAGCTCACCAGGTGGGCGGCACCGCCGATGCCGGCCTGCTCGAACGAGGTAGTGCCGCGGGCGCCGAAATCGTGCAGCCGGAACGGCAGGACCGGGCCCGGATCGTCGCAGCTCTTCTCAAGTGCCGCACCGATGGTCCGCCGCACGCCGTGCGAAACGGTTGCGACCGTCGAGGGGTACCAGACCGCGCGAAGCAGCGCCGTCTCGATATAGGTGGGAAGCCAGAACAGTTCAGGATCGGTGTTGCGCGCCTGGACCAGCGGCGTGCCGGCCGGGACGACCAGGCCTTCCGGCAGCGCCTCGATCTCCAGCGGCAGGCAGCCGCCGTGGCGCTCGACGATCCGTTCCCAGCCCTTGCGGTTGAACGGAAGGCCGTGCGCGATGACCATTTCCTCGGCCTCGTCGATGTGAGCCCTGGTCACCGGCTTCGACAGATAATCCTTCAGGAACATCTGCAGGCCGAAGAACAGTACATGGTCGTATTCGCCGCCGGCCCTTGCCTCGGCATAGATCGACATGCCCTTCGTGTCGGGCGGATATTGCAGGTAGTGGGAGAGCTTGTAGCTGTCCGTGTTGAGGATCGGATTGACGCTTGTTTCTGTCATTGTTCTCTCCAGTGCCCGGACCTCCTCCGGGCTTTCGTTGTGATCCGGGCTCCCCGGATCGGGTCTTAAAGTCCGACCATGGCCTGCAGGATGAACCAGTGGTCCTCGAAGAAATCCGCCGGCTCCAGTTCGCCGAGCCGGTACCAGGCGGCGGAGGCGGCATCGTCGCCGCCGCGCACCTGGAACAGGTCTGGGCGCTGCGGGCAGCGGAACAGGAAGGCGTGGGTGATCGTGCGGCCACGGGCCGAGCGGTACGGCTCGTCGAACACCCGGGTCTCGGCATCCTCGATGAAGGAGCCCAGCATGGCCGGCGGGATCGGTCCCTTGTGGTCGGCAATGTGCGTCTCTTCGCGCAATTCGCGGACGACCGCCTCGCGCAGCGTCTCGTCGGTGCCGACGAAGCCCCCCGGCAACGCCAACTGTCCCTTGCCGGGCTGTTCGCCGCGACGCACAAGCAGCACGTGGCCGGCCTGGACGACGACGGCGTCGACCGTGACGAAGGTCGGCGCATAGGGCGCCGCCGCCCAGCGAGCCTTGTAATCGGCGACGAAGGCGGCTTCGCGGACAAGCCCCGCAAATTCGTCGGTGAGGCGGAAGTCGGACAGGAATTCGACCACCTCCGGCGGGCAGGAATCGCGCGGCAGCAGCGGTGCGGCGCGGAACAGGTCGGCGCGGATCTGTGTCGCCGTGAACGCGCCGTACTCGCCGCTGATGTCGACATGGCCCCATTCGGGGAAGAGCTTCAGATAATAGCTTGTCCTGTCGCGGCCGAGGCCGACAAGGCCGATCCTGAAATCGGCGGTGCCGTGCAATTCGATGCCGCCATGATTACCGACATCGAGCACCAGCCGGTCGACGGTCTTTTGGACGAGGGCGATCCAGGCGCTGTCGTTATAGGTGACGTCGTCGAGCGGCCGGATGATCAGCCGGTTCTCGGCCACCGGCTTGCGGAACGTCGCGCGGATCATCTGTTCGCGTTCGGCGAAGGTGAACGGGTTGCGGACGGAGCGCCCAAGATTGGCGGAACCGACCAGGACGATGACATGCTCTGCCTTTTCCAGCGCCTTTTCCACGACATGGCGATGGCCGAGATGGAACGGCTGGAAACGGCCGATGAATACCAGGAAATCAAACTCTTTCGACATGCCAAGCCTCCCTCGGCATTCGGGCCCTGGCTGCCCGGGCACCCTGTCCGGACCGGCCTGGCCACCAGATGAAGGGCTCACTCCGAACCCTGTTGCACCCTATTTATGCTCAAAATGAGTATTACTCAAACAGCGATGGTACACAAGGTAAATGCGATCTTAAAGGTCCCAACCCGGCGAAACGAAAATGAGGCCGCGGAAAGCACACGGCCTGGCTTGCACCGGCGGGCGCAAATCGCCATTGTCCGGGCATGAGCAAAGCCATTTCAAAAGGCGACCGCCTGATCCTGGTCGACGGCTCGGCCTTTATCTTCCGCGCATTCCCTGCCCTGCCGCCGCTGACCCGCAAGTCGGATGGCCTGCCGGTCGGCGCGGTCGCCGGTTTCTGCAACATGATCTGGAAGATGCTGCAGGAGGGGCCGACGCCGGAGGAAGGCGACGAGCCGACCCATTTCGGCGTCGTATTCGACTATTCCTCCAAAACGTTCCGCAACGAGATCTATTCCGACTACAAGGCCAACCGGCCGCCGCCGCCGGAGGACCTGGTGCCGCAGTTCGGGCTGATCCGCGACGCGACCCGGGCCTTCAACCTGGCCTGTATCGAGCAGGAGGGTTACGAGGCCGACGACCTGATCGCGACCTATGCGAAGCAGGCGACGGAAGCCGGCGCCACGGTCACCATCGTCTCGTCCGACAAGGACCTGATGCAGTTGCTCAAGCCGGGCATCCTGATGGTCGACACGATGCGCGACAACATCATCGGGCCCGACGAGGTGCGCGAGAAGTTCGGCGTCGGTCCGGAGAAGATGATCGACCTGCAGGCGCTGGCCGGCGATTCGACCGACAACGTGCCCGGCGTGCCGGGCATCGGCCCGAAGACGGCGGCGCAGTTGCTCGACGAATATGGCGACCTGGAAACGCTGCTGGAGCGTGCGTCGGAGATCAAGCAGAACAAGCGGCGGGAGAACCTGATCGAGTTCGCCGACCAGGCGCGCATTTCCCGACAATTGGTGGAACTGAAGAACGACGTACCGCTCGACCATCCTCTGGAGGAACTGGCGGTCAACCATTTCGACGGACCGAAGGCCGTCGGCTTCCTGAAGGCGCTTGAATTCACGACGCTTACCAAGCGCATCGCGTCGGCGACCGACACTGACGCGGAGGCGGTCGAACCGGCTAGCCTGGAGATCGAAGGCTGGGGCGGCGAGGCCGCGCCGGCGCACGGGCCCGACCTCGACACCGACCAGGGCAAGGCCGGTGAAGGCAACGGGGCCGCCGAACGCGGCTGGCTCGGCACGCCGCAGGACCTCGTCCAGGCGTTCGCCGATGCGGCGAAGGAGAAGATCGACACCGGCTCCTATGCCTGCGTGCGTACCCTCGACGAACTCGATCAGTGGATCGAGGAAGCGACGCTCACCGGCCTGGTGGCCGTCGATACCGAGACGACCAGCCTCGACCCGATGCAGGCGGAACTCTGCGGCGTGTCGCTGGCGCTGGAAGCGGCGCCGGGCGGCACTGTGAAGGCCTGCTACATACCGCTCGGCCACCGCACCGGCGACGACGACATGTTTTCGCACGAGGCCGGCGGAACCCTGGTCGCCGACCAGATCCCGATGAAAGACGCGCTGAAAAAGCTGAAGGTGCTGCTTGAGCATCCGGCGGTGCTGAAAGTCGCGCAGAACCTGAAGTACGACTGGCTGGTGCTGGCGCGGCACGGCATCGAGGTCGCCCCCTTCGACGACACGATGCTGATCTCCTATGCGCTCGACGCCGGGCTCGCCAACCATTCCGACGGCGCCGGCCACGGCATGGACGCGCTCTCCAAGCGCTGGCTGGAACACACGCCGATCACCTACAAGGAGGTCGCCGGCAGCGGAAAGTCGATGGTGACATTCGACCGGGTCGAAATCGGCCGGGCGACCGCCTACGCGGCCGAGGACGCCGACGTGACGCTGCGGCTGTGGCGGCGGCTGAAGCCGCGGCTGCCGGCGGAACGGGTGACCCGCGTCTACGAGCGGCTGGAGCGGCCGATGGTGCCGGTGCTGGCGCGCATGGAGCAGCGGGGCATCAAGGTCGACCGGCAGATCCTGTCGCGGCTCTCCGGCCGCTTCGCCCAGAAGGCGGCGGCGATCGAGGCGGAGATCAGCGAGATCGCCGGCGAGAGCTTCAATCCGGGTTCGCCGCGCCAGCTCGGCGAGATCCTGTTCGGCAAAATGGGCCTGCCCGGCGGCAAGAAGACCAAGACCGGGCAATGGTCGACCGACGCCAAGGTGCTGGAGGACCTGGCGGCGGAGGGCCACGAACTGCCGCGCAAGATCGTCGACTGGCGCCAGCTCACCAAGCTGAAATCGACATACACCGACGCCCTGCCCGGCTACATCAACGAGGAGACCGGCCGAGTACACACCTCGTTCGCGCTGGCCTCGACCAGCACCGGGCGGCTGTCATCGTCGGAACCGAACATCCAGAACATCCCGGTACGCACCGAGGAAGGCCGCGAGATCCGCACCGCCTTCATCGCCGAGGACGGCTGCAAGCTGGTTTCGGCCGACTACAGCCAGATCGAGCTCCGCGTGCTCGCCCATATCGCCGACATTCCGCAGCTCAAGCAGGCCTTCGCCGACGGGCTCGACATCCACGCCATGACGGCCTCGGAAATGTTCGGCGTGCCTATCGAGGACATGGACCCGATGGTGCGGCGGCGCGCCAAGGCGATCAATTTCGGCATCATCTACGGCATTTCCGCCTTCGGCCTCGCCAACCAGCTCGGCATCTCGCGGCAGGAAGCTGGTGATTACATCAAGACCTATTTCGAGCGCTTCCCCGGCATCCGCGACTACATGGATTCCACCAAGGAGTATTGCCGCGAGCACGGTTATGTGGAGACGATCTTCGGCCGGCGCATCCATTTCCCGGAGATCCGCTCCGGCCATTACAGCCAGCGCGCCTTCATGGAGCGGGCGGCGATCAACGCGCCGATCCAGGGCTCCGCCGCCGACATCATCCGCCGCGCAATGGTGCGCATGGACGAGGCGCTGGACAAGGCCAAGGTCGGCGCGAAGATGCTCTTACAGGTGCACGACGAACTGATCTTCGAGGTGCCGGACAAGGACGTCGACAAGACCATGAAGATTGCAACCGAGGTAATGGAGGCGGCCTGCGAACCGGTGCTGCAACTCGCCGTGCCGCTGCAAGTCGACGCCCGGGCGGCGGCCAACTGGGACGAGGCGCACTAGGCGCGTTTTTGCGTTCACATCGACCGCGGCAAATGGCACCAGCAGAACCAGGCGCAGACCAGGCTGAAGGCGGCGAGCGCGACGAACACGCCGCCGAGGCCGAAGAAGCCGAGGATCACCGAATAGATCAGCGGCGGGAGCAGGTCGGACATGTCGAGGTTTGTCCGGTAGACCGCGGTCATCTGCGGCCGCTCGTAGGCGTGGACGGCGCGCAGGAACGGCGTGCTGCCGACGGCGTCTAGTGCGACGGCGAAATTGATGCCGGCGAGCAGGAAGACGGCGGCGGCGCGCGGGTTCGCCTCGCCGCTGATTCCGGCGGCAAGCGCGGCGAGACCCAGGCCGAGAAAGCTCAAAACGGTGACAAGCCGGACGCCGATGCGCCTTCCGAGCCGGCCCCAGAGGAACGCAGACAGCAAAAGCGCATTGCCGGCGGAGACGACCATGCCGCCGGCAAGCTTGCCGTTGCCGGTCACCACCATCAGGATCGGCGCGTAGATGTAGAAGGTCGTCCAGTAGCAGGAGCGGCCGAAGGCAATCAGCCAGGCAAGACGCAGGCGCGGCTGGACGATGAAGCGGCGGATATTGGTGAGCGGAGTCGCTGGCTTCAGCGTGCCGGGCCGGATCGGATTGCCGTCAGTCAGGCGGAAATACCAGAAGATCGCGATCAGGATCGCCGCCCAGGCCGCGCTCCACAGATAGGGCGCGGCGATGCCGAAGCGCATATAGAGCCAGACGCCGAAGCCCGGACCGAGCGTCCAGGAGAAGGTGGAGAGCGTCATGCGAAGGGATTCGGAGGAGATCAGCTCGCGCTTGCGGATGAAATCCATGATGTAGAGGTTGAGCGTGATCGCCAGTGCGCTGGCGGCGAAGACGCGCAGGAACCTGCCGATCGCCTGGCCGGCGCGCGTGAAGGTGGAGAGCGCGGCGGCGGCCGAGATCAACGCCAGCGCGCCGATCGTATAGACCCGGCGGCGGGCGATCCGGGTGATCAGCATCGGCACGGCGACGGTCGCTGTCACCCCGGCGATGCCGATTGCGAAATAGAGCATGCTGACAGCCTGGGCGTCGCCCAGAAGATCGTAGGCCTGGATCGGGATGATGCTGGCGATCGAGGCGCGGCTCAGCGATTCCACCGAATAGAGGATGGCGAACGGCCAGGCGCCCGGCCGCGTTGCCGCCGGCAGCCAGATCGGATGACGCGCATTGGTGACCACGCCGCTCGATGTCCTGAGAATGTCGCCCGAATCGCTTTGGTCGAAGTCTGCGGGCTGCGCAAGAAGTTTGTCGCTCGGCGCGACAATGCCGCAGCGATTGACATTCCCCACCCGGCTTCCTATCTCGCGTCGGTCAAGGGTGGAGGCCCCTGCCGCTCGCGAGCGCAAGCTTTGGTGAAGTCTCCTTTGGTCCGATCCGCCGAAATCAGTGGCATGCGGAACGATGGCAATGCGAGCCCCATTCAAGAACCCGCATGCAGACTGCATGAGGCACAATCATGACTTTGAACCTGCCCTCCCTGGAGACGCTCAAGGCCCAGGCCAAACGCCTGCGCGCCGACCTCGAGCGCGACGGCCACGCCGTCAGCCATAGCCGTTCACTTGAGCTACTGGCGCACCAATACGGCTTCCGCGACTGGAACGGCCTGCATGCCGCGATCGGCAATCGGGCACGGTCCGGCCCACCCGTTGCGCTCGGCGAGCGCGTGAAGGGACGTTATCTCGGACAGACCTTCGAAGGCGAGGTGACCGGTGTCACGGCGCTTTCGACGCCGGACCGATATCGTGTGACCGTAAGCTTCGACGAGCCGGTCGACGTCGTGACATTCGACAGCTTCTCCAACTATCGGCGTCGGGTAACCACCATCGTCGACCGCAACGGCGTCAGCGCGGAGCGGACCTCGAATCTCCAGCCGCACATGCAACTGGACCTTTGATCGCCGGACCAGTCAATTCCGCCGGCCGACACCGAACGGCCGGCGGTCCCTGTTGTTCGTCGAAGAATGGTACGGCGGCATCGACATGTCGCGCCGCAACCGGCTAGAGAGCCGCCATGACGATCATCTATGTCGATGCAGATGCCTGTCCGGTGAAGGACGAGACGCTGAAGGTGGCCGGGCGGCACGGACTGAAAACCATAATCGTCTCGAACGGGGGCATCCGACCCAGCCGCGATCCGCTGGTCGAAGTGGTCATCGTGCCGCGTAAGCCTGACGCGGCGGACATCTGGATCGCCGAGCGGATCGGCCCGGCCGATATCTGCGTGACCGCCGACATCCCGCTGGCGGACCGCTGTCTCAAGGCCGGTGCACGGGTTCTTAACCCTAACGGCGAAACGTTCACGGAGGCCGGCATCGGCCAGGCGCTGGCGATGCGGGACCTTATGGCGGACCTGCGCGCCGCAAATCCTCTCGATTTCGCCGCCGGAGGCAGTGGCCGCGCCTTCTTGCGAGCCGACCGCTCGCGGTTCCTGGACAACCTGGAGCGCCTCGTGCGCGCGGCGAAGCGCGGCGATTGAACCGCATGACCGGAAAACCGCCGGGAATCCGGCCTGGCGGACATCAATTCTTAAACTGTTTCCGCCTATGGTCGGCAAAAAGTAGAGCTCTGACATGCAGTTTGAACGCGGCATATATGCCGAGAGCCTCCATCTGACGCTGAGATGCAGCACGACCGTCCTTGGTGTGGTGGTCGGCGCATTTCTGATACAGACGCTGCAGGAAGCCGTCTCGTCGAGCTTCGTTCTCGATTTCGGCCGCGTCGTCCTTTGGTCGTGGCTCGCCTATATGGCCCACGCCGCGCTGCTGCTCGAGCCGGGCCACGAACAGGATACCGATATCACCCGCATCTTCGGCTTCGCGCTGCGCGCTTTCAGCCTGGTGGTGCTGGCCATGATCCCCTGCCTGGTCCTGCTCAACGCCACCGACCGGCTCGACTTTGCCTATATCGACCCCGAATCGGTGGTCGGTGGCCTTGTTGTCGTCCTGCTGCCGATCTTTCTGGCAATGTGCATCCTGGCGTTCGGCTTCCTGGGAACGATCCTGCCGGCCTATGTCGCCCAACAGGACACCGATTCAAACCATACGCTGCTGCGCTGCGGACGCCAGTTCTTCTGGATAACCGGCCGGCTTATCGTCGGCCCCGTCGTGATCTTCGCGCTGGCCGGCGCCGTCTTTATGGTCCCCGTGGTGATGCTCGGCTCCAACGGCAATCTCCTGTCGGGGACGGGTCCGAACGTCGCCATGTCGCTGTTCGCCGTCGCCGCCTATCTGGTCGTCGCCTGGGGCGTCCTGATGATGACGGTGGTCCTGTCGAGGGCCTATCTGCGCGACGGCGCGAAGCCGGCGCCGGCCTACGCCTGACAATCCGCCTGCTCGCCTCTAACGGATGACCACCGGTTTGCCGCCGGGCGGCCGGCGCGCTAGATAGGCGCTTCCGGCACTCCGCCGGCCAACGGACAGTCTCGTGACCCTCGCCGCATCCCAACCGTCAGGCAGCGGCCTTGCCTGGCATGTGCGCCGTACGCTGCAGCTCGCCGCGCCGATCTCGGTCGCCCGGGCGGCGATCCTGATCATATACGTCGTCGACACGATCATGACCGGCTGGGCCGGGCCTGAGCAGCTGGGGGCGCTCGGCCTCGGCGTCTCGCCGCAGCTCACCTTCATGCTGGTCAGCATCGGCATCCTCCAGTCGACCGCGGTGCTGACCGCCCAGGCGGTCGGCGCCGGCGAGCCGCGCCGCACTGGCGCGATTTTCCGTTCCGGCCTGATGCACGCGGCCGGCCTCGGCCTCGCCGGCTTTGCCCTTTCGTTCGCCGCTCCCTGGTTCTTCCGGCTGACCGGGCAGCCGGCCGACGTCATAGACGATGCCGCGGCCGTGACCATCGCGTTCGCGGCCGGCGTGCCAGGCATGCTGCTGTTCGTCACCGCCAACATGTTCCTGGAGGCGACGTTCCGGCCCAAGGTCGGCATGATCATCATGCTGGTGATCAACGTCATCAATGTACCGCTAAACGGTATCCTGGTGCTAGGCTGGGGCGGTTTCGTGGAGCCGATGGGCGCGGTCGGCGCCGTGGCGGGGTCCTCGGCGCTGCGGTGGCTCGCCTTTTTCATGACCCTTGCGGTTCTCGTCATGTGGGATGCCCGGCTGGACGATCCGCGCGGCCTTATCGAAGCCCTGAAGCGCCGGCCTTCACGGGATACATCGCATATCGGCCGGACGATCCGCCGCATCGGACTGCCGATCGGCATCGCCCAGGGCGTGGAAAGCGCGGCCTTCTCATCGATGATCTTCATCGCGGGCCTGATCGGAAAGGACGCGATCGCCGCCCACCAGGCGACGATCGCGCTAGTCTCGTTCGTCTACATGATCGCCATCGGCGTTTCGGCGGCGACCGCGATCCGGGTCGGCAACGCGGTCGGCCGAAACCTGCCCGACGATGTGCGCTTCGCCGGCTGGTCCGGCATCATACTTGCCGGCTGCCTCGCGGCGCCGCTGGCCCTGCTGTTCGTGCTGAGACCGGAACTGGTCGCATCGATCTACGGGCTGGAAGGGGCGGCGCTGAAGATCACCGCGGCGACGATTGCCGCCGGCGGGCTGGTGCTCGTATTCGACGGCATGATGGGCGCGAGCCTCGGCGCGTTGAGGGGCGTCGGCGACGTCTGGGTGCCACTCGGACTGCAGATCGTCGCCTTCTGGGTGGTGGCTGTGCCGCTTTCGGCCCTGTTCGCAATCGGCCACGGGATCGGTGCGCCCGGCCTTTGGTACGGCATATTGTGTGGCGTCGGCCTGTCGATCGTCTTCATGGCCGCTCGCTTCCGGACCGTGTCGAGACGCACGATCGCACGGCTATAGCGAGGATTCCACCTCGGCAAACGCGCTCCCGGCGATTGTGCGGCCGGCGATCCGCTTGTGCATGTGCACCATGAAGGCGGTGGCGAACAGTGGCGTCAGGATGTTGAGCAGCGGCACGGCCATGATACCGGCAATCAGCAGTCCGGCCATGAAGATCTGCGCGCCATTGCGCTGGCGCAGACGGTCGACGGCCGGCTTGCCGGAGAAGCGCCGCGCCACCATCTCGAAATATTCGCGGCCGAGCAGGTAGCCGTTGGCGACAAAGAAGATCACGTAGCCGAAGCCGAGGAACAGCACCAGCGGCAGGGCGAACAGGTTTACGAGCAGAACGACGCCGAAGAAGCGGACCGACGTCAGGATCGAGGTGGTGATCGGCATCGCGCGGCCCGGCGGATCCTGCGGGTAGTCGGTCGCCTCGACCAGTTCGGCGATATCGTCGAGGAACAGGCCGGCGAAGAGCGAGGTGACAGGCGCGATCGCGAAACCGAGCCCTATCAGCAGGCCAAGCCCGGTCAGGATGCTGATCGCCGTTTCCACGCCGGGCCACGGCACGACGACGAAATAGTTGAGAAGACCCTGAAGCGCCGCCCAGAGCCCGGCCAGCAGAAGCAATGTCAGGCCGATGGCCTTCCACAGAACGGCGCGGACAGGCGGCGTGAAGATCTGGTTGAAGGCGCGGGTGGCGGCAGCGAGCATCGGCAATCCTTTGTTCGCAGATAGGCAGCCGAAAGCCGTTCCTCAAGCGCCGGTTGGTTACGGCTTGGCGTTAACCTGTGGCTGATATAAGCCGTCGCAACGCCCGGGCGCGGCAGAAACACAACATTTGGCGGACATATGAGCGAGACCCGATACGATGTGCTGACCATCGGCAATGCGATTGTCGATATCTTGGCCCAGACGGACGACGATTTCCTTGTCCGCGAGGGCCTCATCAAGGGGTCCATGCGCCTGATTGACCAGGAAGAGGCAGACCGGCTCTATGATCATATGGGACCGACGCAGATGATATCGGGCGGTTGCGCCGGCAATACGGCCGCCGGCGTCGCCTCGTTTGGCGGCCGCGCCGCGTTCATCGGCAAGGTTGCCAGCGACGAGGCCGGTGGATTCTTCCGGCACGACATGAAGTCGACCGGCATCGCCTTCCCGACCGCGGACCTTACGACCGGGATCTCGACCGGCCGCTCAATGATCCTGATCACGCCGGACACCGAGCGCACCATGAACACGTTCCTCGGCGCCTGCCAGGAACTGACGCCGCAGGATATCGACAGGGAAACGGTCGAGGGCGCGGCGATCACCTATCTGGAAGGCTATCTGTGGGACCCGCCAAAGGCCAAGGAGGCGTTCGTCGAGGCCTCGCTGATCGCCCACGGCGCCGGTCGCAAGGTGGCGATCACGCTGTCGGACTCCTTCTGTGTCGACCGCTATCGCGACGAGTTCCTCGAGCTGATGCGAACCGGCAAGGTCGACATCGTGTTCGCCAACAATCACGAGGTGCTGGCACTCTACCAGACCAGCGATTTCGACGCGGCCGTCGAGGCGCTGTCGGAGGACGTGTCGCTCGCCGCGGTCACCATGGGCGCTGAAGGCTCGATGGTGGTCGACGGCAGCAAGCGGGTCCGCGTTCCAGCCCCGCCGGTCGACGAGATCGTCGACAAGACCGGCGCCGGCGACCTGTTCGCATCCGGCTTCCTGCACGGTCTGGCGCGCGGCGCCTCGCACGCCGAATGCGCGGCGCTGGGCAGCATCGCCGCCGGCGAGATCCTGAAGCATGTCGGCGCACGGCCGCAGCATTCGCTGAAAGAGCGCGCCGAGCAGGAGGGGCTGCGGATCTGAGCGACGGAAGGCCGTGGCGATCTGCTATTGGCGGCGCGCCGCTTCCGTCCGCGCGCCAAGCAGCGCCTCGAGTTCGGCCTGCCGATCATTGACCAGCCAGCCGTAGTAATTCTCCTGCGGAAACTGCACCGGCTCTCCGGCGATCCGCGCACGCGCGTTCAGATCGCCCAGCCGTCGGGCGCGGATCTCGGCACCACCGAGATTATAGAGCGTTGCCGTGATCCCCGGATTTCCCGAAATGTCCATGCCTGCGAGGTCGCGATAGCTGTCGATGGCGTGGCGGATGATCGCGGCCATGTAATGCAGCGATCTCTTCGGGTCCATGATCGCCGCATAGATCCCGGCCGGTCGCTCCGCGTCGAGCGGAGGCAGGCCGCCGATCCTGGATACCATGTCACTCGCCTTGAGCGCCGCCAGCGGGCTGATCTGGCCCAGACCGAACGTCTGGCCGGCATAGAACGGTCGGAAAAACGTGTCGTCGAACAGCAAATCGTCATGAATTTCGCCGCCGACCGTGCGGCCGGCAAAGATCATGTTCCAGACGCGCTCGCGGCAATCCCACAGCCGGTAGCTGTCCGTGATCGCGCGGCAGCCGGTAAATTCCGGCCGCTCCACGAAGCGCGTGACCGCCTCTCCGCGATATTCGAAACGGGTATCGAGCTTCAGATAGGACGCGGCCTTGATGGTGTAGGCCTGCATGGTGTCGAAGGCATCGACGTTGAAGGTATGCTCCCCGACCAGCGCGGCGATGATGTGAACGGGATCGATATCGTAGAGCGCGGAGACGCGCTCGATTTCGGCGATCAGCTTGCGGTTGGCGGAGAGCTGGCGCAGTACCCGACCGTACTTGCGGTCGATGGTCGACCGGGTGGAGAGAAGCCGCCGGATCGTGGCTCCAGGCACCGGAGGTGCCGATTCCAGCCTGTTGCCGGGCGGAACCGGGAACGGTTTGCCGTGAATTTCCCGGACGACCGGGTCGGCACTGACCGGCGCCGCTGCGACTACCACCAGAAAAAGCAGAACCTGAAAACGCCGGTAGACCAAATCAATCGCCCCAATTGCCCCGATCAGCGCGGGAAATACCGCATTTGCGACAGAATTCCGATCGAATCCGCAATCCGCTTCCGCGCTTTTCGTCGGTTCGCGGGCCGGCGGCAAATTTTTCCCGCGTCTGGAAACAGGTTTAACATCCCATTAAATTGACAAAATTAGGGTCAAGACACATCCATCGGGGGCCGAAAGGGCTAAAGCATGAGTGGTCGTAAACCACCCAGGCGCGTAGAACCGCGTTTCGACGGCGGCGCGGAGCCGGGACCCATGCGGGAACTGCGCGCCGGCCCCGACGACCGGCCGGCCTCGCCGGCCGCCGCGAAAAAGGCAAAGCCGGCACGCAAGGCGGCCGATAATCCGAAAACGAAGGCGGACGCCGCCGGGCGCAGAAAGGCCGGACGCAGGTCCCGGCGCGGCGGTAAGGGCGGCGGAGGCGGCTTTTCTCTCTGGCGCCTCGCCAGGCGCGGCTTCTACTGGGGTGCGGTCGCCGGCTTGTGGGCCTT
>DATHRP010000208.1:0-2933 GCA_035465195.1 Afifellaceae bacterium
TGGAGCGCCTCGCCCTGCGCCGGTCTCGTCATGCTGAGCGAGCGCGCCCGCGAGTTGATCGACGAGACCACAAGTTCAAGCTTCGCCATCGATCTCAAGAAATGGCTCCAGATCATGGAGACCTACGAAAGCGGTACCCACGCCTACCACGCCACCATGCCAACGGACGCGCTGGCGCGATTCCGTGAGATGATGGTTGAAACGAAGGCGTACGGGTTCGAAACGGCACGCGAAAGCCAGAAGGAGCTCGGCCGCCGGGTGCGGGCATTGTTCGAGGAGCATGGCTTCAAGAGCGTCGCCGCGGAAGGCTTCCGGGCGCCGAGTGTGGTCGTCAGCTTTACCGACGATCCGGACATCCAGACCGGCAAACGCTTCGCCGCCGAGGGCCTGCAGATCGCTGCCGGCGTGCCGCTGATGTGCGACGAGCCGGCCGATTACAAATCGTTCCGCATCGGCCTGTTCGGTCTCGACAAGCTGAAGAACGTCGACCGCACGGTGGACAATCTGGACCATGCGCTGAAACGGGTGCTGGCGAAGACGAATACGCGATAGGTCCGCTTCGGCCGTTGGTAGACTGCTGGCATCCTCTAGCGGGCGCCGGCATCGGCGAGGCGCCACATCCCCCGCGATTTACCCGCTGAAAGCGTCATGCCGCATACTCCGCCATAAAAGCCTCTACCTCGCCGCGGTCCGGAATGCCGGCCCGACCGCCGAAGCGCGAGCACTTGATCGCCGCCGCCGCAGAGGCGAACCGGATCGCGCTTCGGTTATCCGCGCCTTCGGCCAGCCTGAGCGCGAACGCGCCATGCCACACGTCGCCGGCGCCGAGCGTGTCGACGGCATCGACGGCGAAGGCCGGGACATGATGCTCGCCACCGGTGTCGACATACCATGTCCCGTGCGCACCGTCAGTGACGCTGACGAACGCGCCGGTCTGTTCCGCCACGTCGCGGATGCCCTGCTGCAGGTCGTCATGGCCGGTCCAGTCAACCAGGCCATTTCGGGAGAAGGCAATGTGACTTGCCAGTCCAACCGCCGCCTCCGCCTCGCGCACCGGCCCCTCGGCGTCGAGGATGCCCGGCAACCCGGCTGCGTTTGCGGCGGCCATCGCGGCCTCCGCGCCGCCGGACCAGCGCGTATCGGCCAGAACCGCGCCGACACCGATCCCGGCGAGGTCGGGCAGCCAATTACATTCGTCTGGCAGGCCGATATCGCGGAAATTCACGATCATTCGCTCACCCGTCCCGTCGACGAAGATCGACGACATGGACGATCGGCATTCCGGAAACCGCCGTACGAGCGAACAGTCGACGCCATAGGTTTCGAGTTCTTCCACGATCCGGTCGCCAACGCTATCCTGTCCGAGTCTTGCCGCGAGCATTGAGCGGGCACCCAGACGTCCGATCGCCGCGGAAGCGGTCGCGGCACAGCCGCCGCCGACAACAACCATGTTACGGGCACGGTATTTCACCGGCTGCCGCGGCAATTCGTCGACGAAGAAGATGAAATCCTGGACGGCGAGACCGACGCTCAGGACAGCTGATCGTGATGGGTGCGAGCCAGACATGGCCAATTCTCACTGCTCAATTCGCCGTATCGAGAGAAAGGAAGCACCGCACCCTTCCCGGATCAAAGATACCGCGCCTATCGGTTGGCGTTCGCGAATTCCGCGTCGAGCCAGGTTCAGCTGTTCACCACGCCGCCGTCAATGTTGATGACCTGGCCGGTGATGAAAGCCGCGCCGTCGCCCATCAGGAAGGCGATCGCATTGGCGACATCGCGCGGCTGGCCGAGGCGCTTCAGCGGAATGTCGCGGATCACGCGCTCACGGCCGCGGTCGGCGAGCAGCTTTGCCGGCATCGGGGAATCGATGATGCCCGGCGCCAGGCCGTTGACCCGGCAATCCGGCGCCAGCCTGCGCGACAGAGCCCGCACGAGACCGACGAGGCCGCCCTTGGCGGCGGCATAGGGGACATGCTCCCAGGAGCCCCAGCGGAAGGCGAGCGAAGAGATAAACACGAAACTCGGCGCTGCGTCGCGGTCGAGGTTTTCCGCGCAGGCGCCGGCGAGATTGTAGGCGTTGGTGAGATTGTGAGCGATCGCCCTATCCCAGACGCCCGCGTCGCGCGGCCCGTTCGGATCGGCCTCGAAGACGCCCGCGAGATGGGCAAGACCGGCGACCGGACCGCCGATGGAGGCGACGAGATTTACGCAAGTCTCGAAATCCTCCAGTGCGGAGACGACGGGAACCAGTTCGCCGGGGAGGTTGCCTGCCAGACCACGGACCCGCCCGATCGCATCCTCCGACATATCGACGGCGACAAGCCGGACATCGTCTCCGGCCAGAAGCGGCAGGGTTTCCATTCCGATGGCACCGCCGGCGCCCGTAACGATGATGTATTTCATAGATTATGTCGCGTCGCGCGTCCCTCGATCGGATAGCGCGGGTCGGTATAACCCGGCGTGGATGGATGTCCGGCGGGGACGTGGCTGTCGACCAACACCTCGTCGTCCTCCGCGAACGGATAGTCGAGCCCGGCCAGGTAAGCCCGCCACTGGTCGAGCGTACGCGGGCCCGCCAGCACCGAGGTTACCGCAGCGTTATTGAGCAGCCAGGCCAGCGCGAAGGCACCCGGGGTCAGGCCTTTCGCTTCAGCATGGTCGCGGATATGCTGCGCGATCTTCAGCGATTCCGGGCGCCATTCCGATTCCATCATCCGCTCGTCCATGGCGCCGGCCCTGCTCTCCTCCGGCGGTGGCTGGCCAGGATCGTATTTCGCCGTCAGAACACCGCGAGCCAGCGGCGAATAGGGCACAACGCCGAGCCCGTAATGGGTACAGGCCGGCAGCACCTCCACTTCCGGCATACGGTTCAAAGCGTTGTAGTAGGGCTGGCAGACGACCGGCCGCGGAATGCCGTATCCGTCGCAAAG
>DATHRP010000209.1:0-12234 GCA_035465195.1 Afifellaceae bacterium
CACCGTCCGCCGCGCGCCCTACGACATGCAGATCGGCTATCCGATCTATTCCAACAAAGTCGATTTCGACATGGTGTTCACCGGCCGGCGGCGGTAAGGCCTCGTCTGCGGCGGAATATCTTACCCTCTCCCGCCATTACCGGCCCTTCGACAAGCTCAGGATGTTCCGTCATCTCAGCGGTGGCGGTGAAGAGCCGTCCGAAGCGGCCAATCACACTCCCTTCCGTCATTGCCGGACTTGTTCCGGCAACCCAGTAGTGGCGCGGCGCACATGACGCCCGGATGATGGGCAAGACTGCGCCGGGTCGTTTGAACCTGCGTTTCGATCAGTAACTTTCCTGTCACATCACCGGAAAGCGGCAACGTCGCTCTGGGTTGCCGGAACAAGTCCGGCAATGACGACGGGGATATGTCCAGCGCGAAGAATTGATACCTCGTTGAGAGCGGCTCGCCGCTCAGGCTTTAGGGGCATGCGGCAATCACGCCCGTCCGTTTCCTGTCCGCTCCTCAGCCCGCCTTCAGCCGCACGCCCGGCCCGCCGCCATCGGCGGCGATGAAGACGATGCCGGCATCCTCCAGCGTCCTGCCTAGCATGGCCAGATTTTCCGCATTCGGAACGCGGGCGCGGCGCTCATAGTCGGCGACGGTCGAGCGGCCAAGCCCGGCGGCAACGGCCAGTTGCTTCTGCGACAGGCCGGCCATCATGCGCCCGGCGCGAAGCTGTTCCGGCGACGGCGTGGCCGACGGCTCCGCCGGCGCGGTGCGCAACCGGACGCCGGGGCCGCCGCCGGCATCGGCGACAATGAAATCCACTCCGGCCGCATCCAGAACTTCCCGGATGGCATTGCGGTTATTGTGGCTCGGCAGGTGATCGTTTTGCTCGAATTGCGACACCGTCCCGTCCGACACATGCGCCCGGATCGCAAGATCCGCCTGCGACAGATCCAGCAATCCTCTCGCCGCCCGACATTGTTCAGGCAGAATAGCGAATTTCGAATTTTCTTCGAAAATGTTTGCCTGCAACCGCTGGGTTAGAAGGACCTCGATCGAACAATAGGACCGGGCGCGGACAGGTCGGATGTCCGTGCACGGCGAAACAAGCGGCGCGTACGGGAACTTGTGAAGCCCATCCGCGCCTGACCGAACCAGACTCCCACGGAGAGCCAGGTCATGGTTCGCCATGCCCTTAGCACGATCCCGCCCCGCCGCGCCACGGCGGGCTGCGAAGGCGCGTGCCTCTTCTGGAAGGTTTTCGTCGGGGCCGGGCGCACCGTCAGGATGGCTCCGCGCACCGTGGCCCCGGTTTCTCCGGCGACTGGCCCTATGGCGGGCGGATCGGTGGCCCCATGCTTGGAGGCCACATGGTGTGACTATCGGGCAAATTGCAGGGAAGGTGCGGCATGGGCGAAGAAGCATCGGACAGGAACGTCTTTGCAGGCCGCGTCGCGCCGGAAAGGGCCGCCGCCCTCCTGGTCGCGACCTACGGCGCCGCCGCCGCGGCGGCCGCCCTGATCAACGCCGCGGACGCCCGCGCCGACGCCCGCCACGGCGACCAGCATTTCTGGCAGTCTGTCCATGCCGGCCTCGTGTCCGTCAGGGGACCATCCGGCTGATCCGACGCAGGCCCCACCCCGGCGCTTCGCGCCGACCCTCGCCACGAGGGGGCGGGTAAGGGCGCTCGACGTTCGAGCGACAGGTTCCATCCAGACAGGCACCAGAGGGTCGCAAACGATCCGGCACTGGAGAAGCTCGCCGCAAGTGCCCCTCGAAGACCGCAACCCTTCCCCCTTCGCCTTGTGGGGAGGGCCGGGGTGGGGTCTTTCCCGGACCCTACCCGTCCCCCATCTTCAGCGCCGCGATGAAGGCCTCCTGCGGGATCTCCACCTTGCCGAACTGGCGCATCTTCTTCTTGCCTTCCTTCTGCTTGTCGAGAAGCTTGCGCTTGCGGGTCACGTCGCCGCCGTAGCACTTCGCCGTCACGTCCTTGCGCAGCGCCGAGATGGTCTCGCGGGCGATCACCTTGCCGCCGATCGCCGCCTGGATCGGGATCTTGAAGAGGTGGCGCGGGATCAGCTCCTTCAGCTTCTCGCACATCACCCGGCCGCGATGCTCGGCCTGGCTGCGGTGGACCAGCATGGAGAGCGCGTCGACCGGCTCGGCGTTGACCAGGATCGACATCTTGACGAGGTCGCCGGCGCGGTAGCCGGTGATCTGGTAGTCGAACGAGGCGTAGCCCTTGGAGATCGACTTCAGACGGTCGTAAAAGTCGAACACCACCTCGTTGAGCGGCAGGTCGTACTGCACCATGGCGCGCGCGCCGATATAGGAGAGATCGACCTGCAGGCCGCGGCGCTCCTGGCAGAGCTTGAGCACGGCGCCGAGATAGTCGTCGGGGGTGAGGATCGTGGCGCGGATCCACGGTTCGCGGATCTCGCGGATCTTGACGACATCGGGCATGTCGGCCGGGTTGTGCAACTCGATCTCGGTGCCGTCGGTCAGCGTGATCTCGTAGACGACCGAAGGCGCGGTGGCGATCAGGTCGAGGTCGAACTCGCGGGCGAGCCGCTCCTGGATGATCTCCAGGTGAAGCAGGCCGAGAAAGCCGCAGCGGAAGCCGAAGCCGAGAGCCGCCGAGGTTTCCATTTCATATGAGAAACTGGCGTCGTTGAGGCGGAGCTTGCCGACGGCGGCGCGCAGGTCCTCGAAATCGGCGGCGTCGACCGGGAAGATGCCGCAGAAGACCACCGGCTGGGCCGGCTTGAAGCCCGGCAACGCATTGGCCGTCGGGCGCTTGTCCTCGGTGATGGTGTCGCCGACGCGGGTGTCGGCGACCTCCTTGATGGAGGCGGTGAGAAAGCCGATCTCGCCGGGGCCGAGCTCGCCGCTGTCGATCATCTTGGGCGTGAAGATGCCGACCCGGTCGATCTCGTAGCGGGCGCCGGTGCCCATCATGCGGATCGTCTGGCCCTTCTTCAGGCGGCCATCGATGATGCGCACCAGCACGACGACGCCGAGATAGGGATCGTACCAGGAATCGACGAGCAGGGCCTTGAGCGGCTTCGATTCATCGCCGCCCCAGCGGCCCTTCGCCGGCGACGGCAGGCGGGTGACGATCGCCTCCAGCACGTCCTCGATGCCGCGGCCGGTCTTGGCCGATATCTCCAGCGCGTCGGAGGCGTCGAGGCCGATCACCTCCTCGATCTGCTCCTTGACGCGTGCCGGATCGGCGGCCGGTAGATCGATCTTGTTGAGCACCGGGACGATCTCGTGGTCGACCTCGATCGCCTGGTAGACATTGGCGAGCGTCTGCGCCTCGACGCCCTGGGAGGCGTCGACGACCAGCAGCGAGCCTTCGCAGGCGGCGAGCGACCGGTTGACCTCGTAGGCGAAGTCGACGTGGCCCGGCGTGTCGATCAGGTTCAGCGAAGAGGTCTCGCCGTCGCGCGCCGTGTAGCGCAGGTTCACCGTCTGCGCCTTGATGGTGATGCCGCGCTCGCGCTCGATGTCCATGCTGTCGAGCACCTGCTCCTTCATCTCCCGGTCGGTCAGCCCGCCGGTCACCTGGATCAGGCGGTCGGCAAGCGTCGACTTGCCGTGGTCGATATGGGCGATGATGGAGAAATTGCGGATATGGTCGAGGTCGGTTGCCTTGGTTGTCATAGGGCCGGCATCTAGCATTGGTTTCCAGCGGCGCAAAGCGGCAAAATGCGGCAGGGCGGGGCAAGGTTCGCTTAACCAAAGCTTAGCCCGCGGCTGGTAGTGCGGAAGCGATGGCTACCGCACCCGTTTCCATGCTGAAAAGCCGGGTATTCAGGCTCCTGCTGATCTCGGCGCTCTGCCTTGCCGGCTTCCCGCAGGTCTACCTGATGACGGTCGTCAAGGCCGGCGGGATCGTGTTCGCCGGCTGTGAGGCGCAGCTTGCCGACGGCGGCCGGATCGGCGGCGACTATTCGATCTTCTGGTTCGCCGGACGCGCCGCGCTGGAGGGCGATGCGGCATCCCTCTACGACACGGCATCGTTCCGCGCCATGATGCAGGAGGCGTTCGGCGATCACTACGGCGGTTTCCGCTGGCTTTATCCGCCGCACTGGCTTGCCGTTCTGGCGCCGTTCGCCGCGCTGCCCTTCACGCTTTCCTACGTCGCGTTCGTGATCCTGACATTCGCCCTGTTCCTGGCGGTCGCGAACCGGATCTGCGGCGACCTGAAATTCGTGCTGCTGCTCGCCGCCACGCCGGCGATGCTGGTGACGGCACTGTTCGGACAGAACGGGTTCCTGATTTCCGCGATCATGCTCGCGGCCCTGTTTCTGGAAAGCCGGCCCGGCAGGCTGACGGGAATCCTGGTCGGTCTGCTCACGCTCAAGCCGCAATTCGGCCTGGTGCTGCCGTTCGCGCTGGCGGCGCGACGCGCGTGGCGCGCGATCGCCGTCGCCGCGGCGACTTCCGTCGCGCTCTTCGCCCTGTCGGCGGTCCTGTTCGGGATCGAGCCTTGGATCGGCTGGATCACCGGGTTCGGCACCGCGCCATCCGACCTGATGGCGACCCGCGACGAAGATTATCTCGGCCTGCAGATCAGCGTTCATGCCGGCCTGCGCCTGCTCGGCGCGGGCGATCTGACGGCCGGCATCGGACAGGGCCTGGCGATGCTGGCCGCCATCGGTCTTGCCGCCGCCGGCATGCGCCACCGGACTGCCGCCGGCTTGAAGGCCTGCCTGATCGTCGCCTGCAGCTACCTGGCGACGCCATACGGGATGATCTACGACCTGCCGGCGCTGAGCTTCGTCTGTCTCTGGCTCTATCTCGGCCGCCACGGACGCGCGGCCGGGCCGGCGCTGAGCGGTCTTGCGCTGATGATCATCGCGCTGCCGTTCCTCAACATCCTGCTGGTCACCGGCGGCATGCCGCTTGCGCCGGTGATGATCGCCGGTCTTGCAGTCTGCGTTTTCCTGGAGATCCGGGAGGCGGCACAGGACGCGGAAGAACACCCGGCGGCGGCCACGGGCCCGGCCGTCGCTCAGGAACCGGCCTGATCCTGTCGGATCGCCTCGTCCGATCTTCTCTCGCTCGCAGCCAAATCCTCGTCGGCCGAATCGGTTTCGGCGGCAGCATCCTCATGGTGCCAGGTCAGGCCCTTGTAATCGAAGCCGCGCTCAAGTGTCGGCTTGACGATGGCAAAGAAGGGCGACAGGTCGAAATCGCGCGGCGCGAACAGTGAGTGATGCCGGATATAGAAGATCTCGCGGCGGGCGCGCCGCGCCGCCGGCTCGTGCCGGCTGTCGCGCTCGATGCGCGGCAGGATCGGGTAACGCACGGTCTGGAACGCCTGGGCGATCAGCGTCGAGCAGATTGCCCGCGTCGGATCGCCCGAGCCGAAGGCGATCGCACGCCGGCGCAGCCGCTGAGGCAGCGGCAGCGGCACGAAATAGCGCAGCATGTCGAAGATGTTCTTCATGTCGTATTTGAGGCCGATGCGGTCTGTCATGAAGCGGACCACCGCCAGGCGGTCCGGGCCTGACAGGCCGACCGGGCGGCAGATGCGGACATTGTAGGTCTCGTACTTCGACAGAGGGACGCTGATACAGCCCTCGCCGAGAATGACCTCGACCAGTACATGGGGTTCGCCGTCGGCCGTGCGCCTGCCGGGTATCTCGCCGACATACATGGCCGCGTGCGACCATGTCGAATTGGTGAGATACTTGATGACCTTGGAAATGTACTGGTTGCTCTCCACGAGCAGGATGTCGCCGGGCTTCATGACGGTGCGCAGGACATCGGGATCGGGCGGCGCATAGGGCTCGTAGCCGGACGTCTCCCGGTGCAGCCGGTCCGCCAACCAGTTGCCGATCCTGTCGAGTATCGTGCCGACCTGTTCGCTCATACCGTCCGCGGTCCGTTTGGCGGGCGAGCGTCGAAGACGCTGCCGCCGCCAAGCTTGGCAACGGTGGGCCGTCAGTCAAGGGGCGATTGGCGGCATATGCCGCCGCCGCTCCGGTTCAGGCGGATTCGGAAGCCTCGCGGCCGGCGGCCTGCGTTTCGGCCGGCTGTGGCGCCTCGCCACCGGCACCTGGCTGGCGCAGGCGCCGCGCGGCATCGACGAACGGCAACACATAGAGATTGTAGACAGTGTTGAACTGGCCGTCCTGGCCATTGCCGATGCCGAACTTCAGATCTTCTTTCTCCGCCGGCATGTAGAGCGAGTTGGCCAGCCGGTCCCAGAAGACGAAGATGCGGGAGAAGTTCTTGTCCCAGTGCTTCGGGTCGCTGCTGTGATGGATCAGGTGCAGGGCCGGGCTGCTGACATATTCGCGGATGCCCTTCGGAAACATCACCCAGACATGGGAATGACGCAGGTGGTAGCCGAAGAAGAAGAAGACGCCGTTTACGAGGCCAATGAACAGCGACGTGAACAGGCTGTTGACGATCATGTCGACCGGGTGCATGCGCAGCACGGTGACCGGGGTCAGGACCTCGGCGGAATGGTGGACCTTGTGGAATTCCCACAGAGCCGGCACACGGTGCATCAGCCAATGGGCGAAGAACAGCCCGCCGTCGAGGGCGAGCAGGATCAGGAAACCGAACAGTGCACTCATCCCCAGTCCGGGCGAGACGGGATCCGGCGGCATCGGACCGAGGACTGCCGTGAGCAGGGCGATCATGCCCTGGGCGACCTGGGTGACGCCGAGCATGAGCCCTCCAAAGGCGAGAACCTGAAGGGCATAGTTGACGACCGCATATCGGTAGTCGAGCAGGGCCGAGGGATGCAGGAAGATATTGCGGGGGAAGGTCGCCCTGATCGCTTCGATCAGTGACCAGGGTTCGCCCCGGCTCGTCCGGTTCCGGCGATGGACCATGATGGCGATGGCGGCCGCCGAAAGCAGGAACACCCACGAAAAGCGCGTTCCGATCGACATCACTTCGTAGAGGGGCCGGGAAAATTCGTCGACAAGATGCTCGAACATGGCCTCTTTCTCCCCAGAGCCCCGGCACATTGGATTCACTGCGATTGACGCCGGCGGCCATCGCGTACGCTGCCGGAAACCCTGTCAATATTGTTCGTTCAGAACCGTTCCGCACGAATGGCCGCACGCCCCGATCATTCCGGCTTAGGCACCGGGACTTGCCGAAACGTTGATCCGCAGGGAGAACTGGCCGCGAATTGGCAACAGGGTTAATCATTGGTTGATACGAGGGCGCCGCGCCGCTAAGTCAGCCGGAAAGGGGGAAACCACGATGCTCCTGCGCTCATTCGGCAAGACCCGCCGCTTTTCCGATCTCAGCGAGCAGGAGATCCTGGCGCTCGCCATCTCGTCGGAGGAGGAAGACGGACGCATCTACGCGACCTACGCGGAAAAGCTGAGGTCCGGCTATCCGGCCAGCGCCGCGGTGTTCGACGGCATGGCGGCCGAAGAGGAAGAACACCGGCGGCGGCTGATCGATCTCCACAAGAAGCGCTTCGGCGACGTCATCCCGTTGATCCGCCGCGAACACGTTGCAGGCTTCTACAACAGGCGGCCGGTCTGGCTCGTCGAGAATCTCGGCATCGAGCGGATTCGCGAGGAAGCCGAGAACATGGAAACGGAAGCCGAGAACTTCTACCGCAAGGCCGCCCAGCGCACGCAAGACGCCGACACGAGAAAATTGCTCGGCGACCTGGCCGCAGCCGAAGCCGGCCACATCCGCACGGCGGAGCATCTGGAGGAGAAGCATCTTGCCCGCGAGGCACGGAGCGCGGAGGACGCGACCGCCCATCGGCAGTTTCTTCTGACATGGATACAGCCCGGGCTTGCCGGACTGATGGACGGCTCGGTATCGACGCTGGCGCCCGTGTTCGCCGCAGCGTTCGCCACGCACGATCCGTTCCAGACATTCCTGGTGGGACTGGCCGCGTCGATCGGCGCCGGTATCTCCATGGGATTCACCGAGGCGCTTTCGGACGACGGCGAACTTACGGGGCGCGGCTCGCCGATGAAACGCGGCTTCGCCTCCGGGATCATGACGGCGGTGGGCGGGCTGGGGCATGCATTGCCCTACCTCATTCCCGATTTCTGGACGGCAACGACGATCGCCATGATCATCGTGATCATCGAACTGTGGGCGATCGCCTGGATCCAGAGCCGCTACATGGACACACCGTTCTTCCGCGCCGTCGCCCAGATCGTCTTCGGCGGCTCGCTTGTGTTCGCCGCTGGCATCATCATCGGAAACGCCTGAGGCCGGACGTAGAATTGCCCGGCCAGGCTCGGCACGAAGCGACGGAATCCAGCCTTGCCTGGCTCAGCGCCGGCAACCGCAACAATCCCACCGTCCTGATGTTGCACGGCGCGACGATGGACATGGCGATGTTCGATCCGCAGATCGCCGTCTTGCGCGATCGGTTTCATGTCCTGTGCATCGACCTGCCGGGACACGGCCGGAGCGCCGGCCTGGAAATTTCGATGCAGAACTGCGTCGACGGCGTTCTCGAGATTCTTGACCGGGAAGAGGTCGATACCTGCCATCTCGTCGGCCAGTCGATGGGCGGTATCATCTGCCAGCTCCTCGCCAGGCGGAGGCAGGACCTGGCGCTCAGCCTGACGCTGATCGGTTCCGTTCCGTTGACGGCGCCTCTTTACCGGCTGAGCGCTCCGGCATTCTGGCTCCTGAAGCGATTGATCGGGATCGCTCCCGTCGGGCTGATCCGTTCCTTCGTGGCAGATTCGGCCGGCTTCCTGCCGCAGACCAGAGCCTATATCGAAAGCTGCCTCGGCAGGTTCGACAAGGCCGCGCTTCTGGAGCTTGCACGCGAGATAGACGGGGTGCTGGAACCGGGATCCTATCCGGTCCGGAACAGTCCGATCCTGATCATCTACGGCGAAAAAGACCTGATTGCATTGGGTCTCAATCGCTATCTTGCAAGGCGATGGGCATCCGTTCTTGGCATCGATGCGCACCGGATAAGCGGAGCTTCGCACAACGCCAACATGGATCGGCCGGATGCAGTCAACGAACTGATCCTGGAGCATCTGCGCAGCGGGTGCTGAATTGCCCGCAGACAGGGCGAGCATTCCGTCCCCCTTTCGAGGCGCGCGCTATTCGGCATCGAGATCCTGTGTTAATCTGCGCCGTTGCTAGCGATGAGAGTAATGCATGTCCTCGAATGGCCTGACCGTCCTGCTGGGCACCACCAAAGGGGCGTTTCTGGTATCGGGCGGCAACGACCGCAGCGGATGGGCCGTGAATGGCCCGTTCTGCCAGGGCTGGCCGATCAATCACATTATCGGTGACCCCGACACGGGTACGCTCTGGGCCGGCGGCGGCGGCGAGTGGTCCGGGGCCGGTGTATGGCGCTCGGACGACGGCGGCGAAACCTGGTCCGTGACGAGGCTTACCAGAGGCACCATGGACGACTGGGCGGCCAACGACCCCGATTTTGCCAAGATGATCGGCTGGACCGACGAGCCGTTGCCGTTCGGCGACGCTTTTTCTCAGGTCTGGTCGCTCGGGTACGCTCACGGCACGCTGTACGCCGGCACCAAACCGGCAAGCCTGCTATCGAGCCGGGATGGCGGCAAGAGCTGGGAGAAAATCGAAAGCCTGACCGATCATCCGTCCGCCGAAAGCTGGAACCCCGGTGCCGCCGGTCTGGTACTGCACACGATCGTGTCAGACCCCTCCGATCCGAAAAAGCTCTGGCTCGGCATTTCGGCGGCGGGCGTTTTCGCGACAGAGGACGGCGGGACCACATGGGAACGCCGCAACCGTCTTTCGAATGCCGCCGCCGGCGATGGCCATGACCATCCGGCCGCGCCCCGCGACGGGGAGACCGGGCATTGCGTCCACAACATGATGCTCGCGCCCGGCTCCGGCGACCTGCTCTACCAGCAAAACCACCACGGCGTCTGGCGGTCTGCGGATGGAGGCCGCAGCTGGGACGACATTACCGAAGGGCTTCCGTCCACGTTCGGCTTTCCGATCCGCGTCCATCCACGCGATCCGGATACGATCTGGACCATGCCGCTCAACGGCGACATGGCCGGGCGTTTTCCACCTGATGCCGCCGCCGCGGTCTGGCGCTCGCGCGATGGCGGCAAAAGCTGGCAGGCCATGCGCAAGGGATTGCCGCAGGAGGGCTGCTTCTTCACCGTCCTTCGCCAGGCCATGGCAGGGGACCGACGCGAGCCGGCCGGCCTCTATTTCGGCACGAACAGCGGGTCGGTCTTCGGGAGCCTGGACGAAGGCGACAGCTGGCAGGAGATCGCACGGCACCTTCCGACGATACTGGCTGTGGAAGTTCTCGACCGCGGGTGATCCTGAAATCACGTGGAAATCGAAATCTAAATCTGCCGGCCTTGACTCAATATAACTAATAAACTAGTTTTATCGAATGAATGAGAAGCATCTGCATGAAGGCGACGCCGCCGATGCCCTCGCGGCGCTCGGCAACCGGACACGGCTCCGGATCTACCGGCTGCTGGTGCGTGCAGGTGAAGACGGCCTGATCGTCGGGGAGATCCAGTCGCGGCTTTCGGTCGCCGCCTCGACGCTGGCGCATCATCTGGCGACGCTCGCCAAGGCCGGGCTGATCGATCAGGACCGGCAGGGCCGCGAGACCATCTGCCGGGCCAATTACGAGCGCGTCGACGCGCTGGTCGGCTTTCTGACCGCGAATTGCTGTGCCGGTTTCGCGACGGATGCCGACGAGGACGCGGCGTGAGACGGGATACGGGATCATGACGGATTGGATTCTGCGGCATACGGGAATTTCCGGAAGGATCGGATGGCCGAACGGCATCGCCTTCGATCGCGTCGTCGTGGCGCTGATGGCAGCGCTTGCGCTGCTTGCGGTGATCGACGCATCGCAGGCCGGGCGATCTCTCGCGTTCACGCTGGAGAGCCTCGTGGAGACCGCGCCTTACCTGATCGGCTCTATCGCCATCGCCGCCGCGGCGACCGCGTCGGGCGCCGATGGTGTCATCGCCCGGGCCTTCCAGGGCCGGCAGAGCCTGATGATCCTGTTCGCCGCGCTGCTCGGCGGGCTTTCGCCGTTTTGTTCGTGCGGCGTCATTCCGCTGATCGCCGCGCTTCTGGCCATGGGCGTACCGCTCGGCCCGGTGATGGCATTCTGGCTTGCCTCGCCGGTCATCGATCCGGCCCAGTTCGTGCTCACCGTCGGTATCGTCGGCATGGACTTCGCGGTCGCCAAGACGATCGCCGCGGTGGCGATCGGGCTCGCCGGCGGATTCGCTACGATGGCGCTCGCCCGCGCGGGAGCGTTCGAGAACGCGCTCAGGCCGGGGATCGGCGACGGCGGGTGCGGCGGCTCGAAGGTTCGCACCGCCAAGCCGGTCGTCTGGACATTCTGGCGCGAGGCGGCGCGGCGCGAACAGTTCGGCCGGAAGGCGCTCTCGACGACCGTCTTCCTCGCCAAGTGGCTGGCCTTCGCCTTCTTCCTGGAAAGCCTGATGCTCGCCTACATCCCGGCCGATGCGATCGCCGGCCTCCTCGGCGGCGAAGGGTTCATGCCGATCCTGACGGCGACGCTGGTCGGTGTCCCGGCCTACCTGAACGGCTATGCGGCGCTGCCGCTGGTCGGCGGGCTGATGCAGCAGGGCATGAGCCCGGGCGCGGCTCTGAGCTTCGTGGTCGCCGGCGGCATCACGTCAATCCCGGCAGCCATCGCGGTCTTCGCGCTTGCCCGTATGCAGCTGTTCCTGACCTATATCGGGCTGGCGCTCACCGGCTCGCTGATTGCCGGGATAGTGTTCCAGGCTCTCGCCGGCTGACGCACCGCCTGCACGGGATCTGCACGCAAATCCTCGAAAGCTGCTCAACCGGCACGCGCGATCTGCACATCGGCGTGCCAACAAGGCAGCATGAGATCACGACCCAATTCCGCCGGCACGCGACCGTGTGTCCCGGCACCACCCCCGCTGCCTGCCCGCCTGCTGCGCGACGGCTGGTGGCTCGTCGCGCAAATCGCCGTCACGACCCGTCGATCGGAGACGACGGTCACGGCAATCGTCCGGGTACGGCGTGGAGAGCGACGATGATCGCGGCGGCGCCAGCCCTGGCCGGCAGGCGACCGGGCCTGATCTACCGCCATCTCGCCCTCGCCGCGGCCATGGTGATCGTCGTCGACCGGTTGATCTGGTCGGCGCCCCTCGGCATATCGGTCACGCTGTCCTTCGCGGCCCTGGCCGAGGCCGCTTTTCTCGCCGATGCGGAGGGGAAACCGGGATGGCGGGCCCCGCCGTC
>DATHRP010000210.1:0-2417 GCA_035465195.1 Afifellaceae bacterium
AATGCCGTGCGGCCTTCCTCTGCGGCGAACCGGGCACAGAAATGGCGGGCCAGCTCGGGCAGATCCTCCATGCGCTCCCGCAGCGGCGGAACCCAGATCGGGAAAACGTTCAGGCGGTAGAACAGGTCCTCGCGGAACCGCCCCTCCGATACCAGATCGATCAGCCGACGGTTCGTTGCCGCGATCAGTCTGAAATCCGTGCGTACCGATTTGCGGCTGCCGACGGGGTCGACTTCGCCCTCCTGCAGTGACCGCAGCAGCTTGACCTGGGCATCTGGCGGCAGCTCGCCCACCTCGTCCAGGAAAAGGGTGCCGCCGTCCGCTTCCTGGAACTTGCCGAGATGCTTCTCCGTGGCGCCGGTGAATGCACCTTTCTCGTGTCCGAAGAGCACGCTCTCCACGAGGCTCTCAGGGATGGCGCCGCAATTCACCGTGACGAAAGGCTTGCTCCGGCGCGGGCCGCTGCCCTGGATCGCCCTTGCGATCAATTCCTTGCCGACGCCGGACTCGCCTTCCACAAGGACCGGTATGTTGGACTGTGCCGCGCGTTGGCCGAGTTCGGCGACGCGGTCCATGGCGACGGACGCCATGATGATGTCATTGAATGTCAGCGTTCCGCTCTGGCTGCGCTTGAACCTGGATACCTCGTGTTCGAGCGCATCGAATTTCAGGGCGTTGGCGAGTGAAACGCTGATGCGCTCCGGCGAGGCCGGCTTGACCAGGAAATCAAAGGCGCCGGCGCGCATCGCCGTCACCGCCGTATCGATTCCGCCCTGAGCCGTCTGGACGATCACCGGCGGCGGCATGGCCAGCGCCCGGCTCATTCTCTCCAGTACACCGAGGCCATCGAGTTCCGGCATGACAAGGTCGAGGACGACGGCATCGAAGCGCGGGGATGCACTGTCGCTCAACAGTTCCATGGCGGTCTCGCCATTGTCGGCCGATACGGCCTCGTATCCGAGCCTTGTCACGACCTCTTCGACAATGCGTCGTTGAACCGGATCATCGTCGACAACCAGAATGCGCATGGAGCGGGTTCTCTCCCAACCGGCCGGCGAATCGCCGGCCTCCACCTGTCTCATTTCGATGCAGTTTGGTCCGAAGGAAGTTAAGACCCTGTTACCAACGTTCGCGAGGCCTATATCTGAAGCTTGATCCGGCGGGTCTTGAGCAATCTGTGAAATCCAATATCTGTTGTCGGCCCGCTGGACCGGCGGACCGGCGAAGAAAGGGAGTGACCGCGTGGCGAACGAGGCCGAAAAGCAGAAGTCCAACGCCAACCCGTTGGGAGCGTTGCCCGAGTGGCGCCTGGAGGATCTCTATGCGTCCATGGATGCGCCGGAAATCCAGGCCGATCTCGAGGGCGCGTCAAAGCGAGCCGAAGCGTTCGAAAGCCGGTACAGGGGCCAACTCGCCGGGATCACGGCCGAAGGCGGCGCCGGGCTTGCCGACGCCATCCGCGAATTCGAGGAGATCGAAGAGGTCCTCGGGCGACTGATGAGTTACGCCGGCCTTTTGTACGCCGGCGATACATCCGATCCGGCGCGCGCGAAGTTCTACGGCGACCTGCAGGGCTGCATCACGGACATATCCACGAAGCTGTTGTTCTTCACCCTGGAGATCAACAGGATCGCCGACGAGACGATGGAAGCAGCGCTTGCCGACGGGAGCCTGGCGGTCTACCGGCCCTGGATCGAGGATTTGCGGCTGGAGCGGCCGTACCAGTTGAGCGATGACATCGAGCGGCTGTTCCATGAGAAATCGCTGACGGGCCGCAGCGCCTGGAACAGGCTGTTCGATGAGACGATGAGCGCGCTCAGGTTCGATGTCGACGGCGAAGTGCTGGCAATGGAGCCGACGCTCAACCTGTTGCAGGACCCGGACGGCAGCCGCCGCGAAGCAGCGGCACATGCGCTGAGCGAGACGTTTTCGGACAATATCCGCCTGTTCACCCTGATCACAAATACGCTGGCCAAGGACAAGTCGATATCCGACGGCTGGCGCGGCTTCGACGATGTCGCCGCTTCGCGCCATCTCGCCAACCGGGTCGAGCCGGAGGTCGTCGACGCGCTGGTTTCCAGTGTGCAAGTCGCCTATCCGCGGCTTTCGCACCGCTATTACGAGATGAAGGCGAAGTGGCTTGGCATGGAACGGCTCAATTTCTGGGACCGGAATGCGCCGCTGCCTGAAAACATCAACCGCGTGGTGCCGTGGACGGAAGCGCGCGATACGGTGCTGTCCGCCTATGCCGGCTTCGCCCCGCAAATGGCCGAGATCGCCGGCCGGTTCTTCGACAACGGCTGGATCGACGCCCCGACGCGCCCGGGCAAGTCGCCGGGTGCGTTTTCCCATCCGACCGTGCCGAGCGCTCACCCCTATGTGCTGCTCAACTATCAGGGCAAGGTGCGCGACGTGAT
>DATHRP010000211.1:0-4278 GCA_035465195.1 Afifellaceae bacterium
CGCCGCCGCTCTCCAGTTCTCCATGCGCGACCCGCGCATCACGGCCACAATCTGCGGCGTCAGCAAGCCCGAGCGTGTCGCCCAGACGCTGGAATGGGCCTCTTATCCCGTGCCCGACGCGGTCTGGGAGGAGCTGATGGCGCTGCCCTACGAGACCGGCGATCCAGAAGCCTCGCGCGACTACAAGCTCGGCTGAAATCGTGACCCGCGACCGCCTGCATGTCCTGTTCCTCAACCTCGGGCCTTTCCTCGACCATCTCTTCAGGCTGGTCTTCGCCACGGTCGCGGCGCTGACATTGTCGGCCGAATGGGGCGTCGGCTACGGCGCGCTGCTCGCCTACGCCACGCCCGGCTTCTTCGCCTTCGGCCTGTTTGCGCTGCCGGCCGGCTGGCTCGCCGACCGCTGGAACCGCGACGGCATGATGACGGTGTTCTTCATCGGCGTCGGCCTGTCGGCCATCGCCACCGGCTTCGCCGCCTCGCCCCTGCAGGTCGGCATCGGCCTCTTCGTGATCGGTGTCTTCGCGGCGATCTACCATCCGGTCGGCCTCGCCATCGTCACCGCCAAGTGGAAGAACACCGGCATGCGGATCGCCATCAACGGCGTCTGGGGCAATCTCGGCGTCGCCTGCGCCGCGTTGCTCACCGGCTTCTTCATCGACCATGGCGGCTGGCGCGCCGCCTTCGTCGTGCCGGGCCTCGTATCCGTGGCGCTCGGCCTCGCCTATCTCGTCGTCTTCCGGGCCGAGATCGGCGCGTCCAACCACGAGCCCAATGCCGCGACAGGCGGCCCGCCGCCCTCGTCCGGCTACCGCGCGCTGCTGATGCGCGTCTCCGCCATCGTCTTCCTCACCACCGCCGTCTCCGGCATCATCTTCCAGTCGACCACCTTCGCGCTGCCGAAGATCTTCGACGAGCGTCTGACCGGTCTCGCCGCATCCCTTGCCGCCTGGGCCGAACGCACCGGCACCTTCTGCGATGCCGATTTCGCCACCATGATCGGCACGCTCGCCTTCATCGTCTTCGCCGTCGCCTCGCTGGCCCAGGTTGTGGTCGGCAGCCTGCTCGACCGTTTCGGTCCGCGCCTTGTCTTCATCGGCGTCGCCGTCCTCCAGATCGTCTTCTTCCTGGCCATGCCGGGTCTGGAGAACGGCGCCGCGCTCGCCGTGGCGCTCGGCTTCATGCTCGGCGCCTTCGGCCAGATCCCGATCAACGACTTCATGATCGGCAAGATGGCAAACGGCGCCTTCCGCGCCCGCATCTACGGCGTGCGCTATGTCGTCTCCTTCTCCGTGCTCGCCGTCACCCTGCCGCTTGTCGCCTTCGTCTACGAGGCCTGGGGCTTCGACACCCTGTTCCGGCTGCTTGCCGCCGCCGCCCTCGTCATCCTGGCGGCGGTCGCCTGCCTGCCGCGCAGCCTGCCGGTCCCGGCGACAGCGGCTGCGACATAGCTCTCATTGACAGGCGTTCCGATCGCCTGTCATCTGCCGGACATCCCCGTCTACAAGCAGGAGCGTGCCATGAATGCCGATCTCGTGCACAATCAGAGCCTTGAAGAAATGGATATCCGGTGCATGCTCCATCCGGCCACTTCGATCGCCGATCACCTGGCGAACGGCCCGCGGATCATCGCCGAGGGCAGCGGCGTCCACCTGACCGACACCAAGGGCCGGCGCTATCTCGACGGCGCGGCCGGGCTGTGGTGCGTCAATGTCGGCTACGGCCGGCAGGAGATCGCCGACGCCATCGCCGAACAGGCGGCGAAGCTGCCCTTCTACCATTCGTTCAATTCCATGGCGAACGAGCCGTCGATCCGGCTTGCCGACCGTATCCTGCGCTGGGCGCCGGACGGCATGAGCAAGGCGATCTTCGGTTCGGGCGGTTCCGACGCCAATGACACCAACGTCAAGCTGGTCTGGTATTACAACAATCTGCGCGGCCTGCCGCGGAAGAAGAAGATCATCTCCCGAAAGTGCGCCTATCACGGCGTCACCGTCGCCTCCGGCAGCCTGACCGGCCTGCCGGTCTTCCATGACAAATTCGACCTGCCGCTGCCGATGATCCGCTACACCCACGCCGTGGACCAGTATCGCGAGAAGCCGGCGGAGATGAGCGAGGCGGAGTTCACGCAATATCTCGCCGACGAGCTCGACAGCCTGATCCGCGCCGAGGGGCCGGAGACGGTGGCCGCCTTCATCGCCGAGCCGGTGATGGGCACCGGCGGCGTGCTGGTGCCGCCGGAGGGCTATTTCGAGGCGATCCAAAAAGTCCTCGACGAGCATGACGTGCTGATGATCGCAGACGAGGTGATCTGCGGCTTCGGCCGGCTGGGCGCCAGTTTCGGCAGCCAGAAATACGGCATCCGCCCGGACCTCATGACCATGGCCAAGGGCCTGTCGAGCGCCTACCTGCCGATCTCCGCCAGCGTCATTTCCGATAAGATCTGGACCGTGCTGGAGGAGACCGCGCCGCAGATGGCCGCCTTCGGCCACGGCTTCACCTATTCCGCCCATCCGACCTGTGCGGCCGCCGCGCTCGCCAATCTCGATATCATAGAGCGCGAGAACCTGGTCGCCAATGCCGCCAGCGCCGGCGCGAAGCTGAAGGCGCGTCTTGACGACGCCCTCGGCGATCATCCGATGGTCGGCGACATTCGTGGCGAGGGGCTGATGATCGGCGTCGAAATGGTGGCCGACAGGCAAAGCCGCGCGATGATCGACCTTTCCCACAAGGCCGGCCCGCGCGTCCTGAAGCGTGGTTTCGAGGAAGGCATCCTGGTGCGCGCTCTGCCCAACGGCAACGTCATCGCTCTCTCGCCGCCGCTCATTATCAGCGACGACGAGATCGGGGAGTTGGTCTCAGGCCTGACGCGCGCCATCGATCATGTCCACGGCGAACTGGTCGGCGAGAACGCCGTGTCGGGCTGAGCCCGGCGCCAAGAATCGGGTGGCCCCGGCCGGCCCGATCCATAGAATCGGCCTCAATCATGGAGGTACCGATGCAGATGCAACTGGCACAAGATTTCGCGCCCTGCGCGCGTCCTGAAATGCAAGACACAGACGATTATTCCACCGTCCGCAAGGTGATCTCGTACCTCAGCGAGAACTGGCGCGACCAGCCGTCGCTTGAGGAGATCGCCGCCGAGGCTGGCATGGAGCCGACCCGGCTGCACAAATTGTTCACCCGCTGGGCCGGTCTTTCTCCCAAGGCAATCCTGCAGGCGATCACGCTGGATCACGCCCGCGGCCTGCTGGAACAGTCGGCGACGGTGCTCGACACCACCTACGAGGTCGGCCTCTCCGGTCCCGGCCGGCTGCACGATCTGTTCGTCACCCACGAGGCGGTGACGCCGGGCGACGTGCGCTCGCGCGGCGAGGGTCTGACGATCCGCTACGGCTTCCACCCCTCACCGTTCGGCACCGCGCTGGTGATGGCCACCGAGCGCGGTCTTGCCGGCCTCGGCTTCGCCGATCCGGGCGAGGAGCGCGCGGCGCTGGAGGACATGTGCAGCCGCTGGCCGCGCGCCGCCTACGAGGAGAACAGCGCCGCCACCGCACCGCTCGCCGCCCGCATATTCGATCCGCAGAAGTGGCAGCCGGAAACGCCGCTCCGCGTCGTCATGATCGGCAGCGATTTCGAGATCCGCGTCTGGGAAAGCCTGTTGCGAATTCCGCTCGGCCAGGCGACCAGCTATTCCGACATCGCCCGCCATCTCGACAAGCCGAAAGCGGCGCGCGCCGTCGGCGCCGCCGTCGGCCGCAACCCGATTTCCTTCGTCGTGCCCTGTCATCGCGTGATCGGCCGCTCCGGCGGGCTGACCGGTTACCACTGGGGTCTGACGCGGAAACGGGCTATACTCGGCTGGGAAGCGGGCCTGGTGGCGCAGGATGGATGAACGCGTTGGCGGTAATCTACGGCGCACGATGGCTTGACGTTTCCAATGGAAAGACCCATTTTTAGAACGATTCCAATTTACTGCGCCGGCTTCTTGCATGCCGCCCGGCGCCCGCGGAGACCGCCATGTTCATCCAGACCGAAGAGACCCCCAATCCTGCGACGCTGAAGTTCATACCGGGCCGCATCGTGCTCGAAGGCGAGACCCGCGATTTCCGCAGCGCCGAAGACGCCGAAGTCTCGCCGCTCGCCAGCCGTATCTTCGCGGTCGAGGGCGTCACCGGCGTCTTCTTCGGCCACGACTTCATCACCGTCACCAAGGACGAGACCGACTGGCCGCACATCAAGCCGGCGATCCTCGGCGCGATCATGGAGCACTTCATG
>DATHRP010000212.1:0-3092 GCA_035465195.1 Afifellaceae bacterium
GGCAGCTTCTTCATTTCGAGACATGGCTTGCGTCGCGATTTGCCGACGATCTCGACAGCCGTCTCAAGGCCGGCGCCTGCCTGCTGATCTGTCCGGCCTGTGATGCAGAACAGGAGAGGGTCGTGACCGGCATCCTTTTGCGCCATGCCGCCGGCGGCGTGCAGCTTCACGATATAGGTTCCCCGGCTGGCTGATCGTCGTCCGCCTTCGCGGTTTCCTCGTCTAGGAAGCGCGCAGCCTGGAATTGTGACAGGAATATCCGGCCGCTCAGGTGGGCGGGAAAGTCCGTCCGGTTCAGCCGGTCCATCACCGGTCCCTTGATCTCCGAAAGATGCAGCGTGACGCCGGCCTCGTGGAGTTGAAGGTTGATCGCGTCCAGCGATTCCAGCGCGCTGGCGTCGATCTCGTTGACGGCCGAACACATCAGTACGACATGCCTGAGCCGCGGGTTGGCGGCGACCATGTCGTAGACCTGTTCCTCGAGGTAGCGCGCATTGGCGAAATACAGGCTCTCGTCGACCCTGAGATTGAGGACGTGCGGATTGGTGATCACCGAATGCCGCCTGATGTTGCGGAAATGCTCCGTGCCGGCCACCTGGCCGACGACGGCCATGTGCGGCCGGCTGGTGCGGATGAGGAAAAGCGCGATCGATAGCGCCACGCCGGTCGATACGCCGGCCTCGACGCCGAAACCGAGCGTGACGATGATCGTCATGGCGACCGATGCGAAATCGGCTCTGGAGTAGGCCCATGTCCGCTTCAGCACGCTGAAATCGACCAGCGACAGCACCGCGACGATGATCGTCGCGGCCAGCGTCGCCTTGGGCAGGAAGAACAGGAGCGGCGTCAGGAACAGGGTCGCCAGCGCGATGCCGACGGCGGTGAAGGCGCCGGCGGCCGGGGTTTCCGCGCCGGCGTCGTAATTGACCACCGAGCGGGCGAAACCGCCGGTGACCGGATAGCCGCCGGAAAAGGCCGCGGCGATGTTCGACCCGCCAAGCCCGATTAGTTCCTGGTCCGGCGCGATCCGCTGCCGCTTCTTCGCGGCGAGCGTCTGGGCGACCGAGACCGATTCCACGAAGCCTATGATGCTGATCAGCGCCGCCGAACCGGCCAGGCTGATCCACAGGTCGACGTCGAAGCGCGGTACGCTGAACGGTGGCAGGCCCTGCGGCACCGCGCCGACGATCGCCACACCCCTTTGCTCGAACCCGAAGGTCCAGACAAGGGCAGTCGTCACCGCCACGGCGGCCACCGGGCCGGCCTTCGCCAGGATATCGGCCATTCGCGCCGGCACGCCGAAGCCCGCCAGCAGGGGCTTCAGGCCCTTGCGCACCCAGAACAGGAAAGCGATTGTCGGCAGCCCGATCGCCGCGGTCAGCAGGTTGGTTTGCGGCAGGTTCTCGACAAGGGACAGGACGATTTCCAGGAGATTGTGGCCGGATGCGTCGACGCCGATGACATGCCTGACCTGGCTCGCCGCGATGATCAGGCCCGACGCCGTGATGAAGCCGGATATGACCGGGTGGCTCAGGAAATTTGCCAGGAAGCCGAGGCGGAACAGGCCCATCGCTGCAAGGAACAGGCCGGACAGGAAGGCCAGCGTGATCGCCGCCGCGATGTATTCCTCAGTGCCCTGCATGGCGAGGTTGCCGACCGCCGCCGCCGTCATCAGCGAGACCACTGCGACCGGCCCGACCGCAAGTGCCCGGCTCGTTCCGAAGATCGCATAGGCGACCAGCGGCAGGATTGAGGCATAGAGACCCATTTCGGCAGGCAGGCCGGCCAGCAGCGCATAGGCCAGTGATTGCGGGATCAGCATGATCGTGACGATCAGCGCGGCGATCAGGTCGTTGCTGAATGTATCCCTGGAATAGCCGCGGCCCCATTCCAGGATGGGGAAAAACTTCGCGAGCGCAGTCCGGCGCGGCGCCGCTGCCTTGCTGTCAACTCCGGTTACCATTTCAGACATCGTCACACCCGTTCCGGTTCACGCAAGCACGGTGCGGATCAGCAATCCCACTGCGCCGACCGTCAGCACCCCCGAGGCCCACAGGCCGACGAACCAGGCCGCCCGTTTCAGTCCGTCCTGAAGGCGTGGCCGGGTCAATGATAGCCCTCCCCGCTGCCGATCTTGCCGCGGAACACCCAGTAGGCGTGCGCGGTGTAGATCAGGATGACCGGGATCAGGACGATTGCGCCGGCGAGCAGGAAGGCCAGGCTGTTGTCCGGCGCCGCCGCCTCCCGGATCGTCAAGCCCGGCGGCACGATGTGCGGATAGAAACTGATGCCCAGCCCGACGAACGAGAGCACGAAAAGGGCGAGTGCGGAAAGGAAGGGCTGCGCATCCCGGCGTCTTTCGATGCCTTTGAACAGGCCGTAGGCCGCCGCCAGGACGAGGAGAGGGACCGGCATTACCAGCAGGATGGCCGGCCAAGCGAACCAGCGCTGCATGTAGGCGGGGTCGAGGAACGGCGTCCACAGGCTGACCACGCCGATCAGAGCCAAAGTCGCCCCTCCGGTGACCCGCGCAGTCCTGTAGGCGTAATCCTGCAGTCCGCCCTCGGTCTTCCAGATCAGCCACGCCGCGCCCAAGAGCGTATAGCCGACGACGACCGCAAGCCCGGTCAGCAGGCTGAAGGGCGTCAGCCAGTCCCACCAGCCGCCGGCATAGGCGCGATTGGCGACCTCGATGCCCTGCACCAGCGCGCCCAGCGCGATGCCCTGCGCGAAGGTGGCGACGTAGCTGCCGCCGCCGACCGCGATGTCCCAAAGGAGTTTGCCGCGATCGGTCTGCGCCTTGAAGCGGAACTCGAAGGCGACGCCGCGGAACACCAGCGCCAGCAGCATCACGATCAGGGGCGCGTAGAGCGCGGTGAGCACCAACGAGTAGGCCATCGGGAAGACGTCCAGCAGCCCGCCGCCGCCCAGCACCAGCCAGGTCTCGTTGCCGTCCCAGATGGGCGCGACCGTTTTCATCACCACGTCGCGCTCCTCCTTCGTGCGGTAGAACGGGAACAGCATGCCGACGCCCAGGTCGAAGCCGTCGAGCACCACGTAGGCCAGCACCGAGAAGGCGATCAGCCCGGCCC
>DATHRP010000213.1:0-4190 GCA_035465195.1 Afifellaceae bacterium
CTGGCAGAGCCGCCGGCGACACGCCGCATTCCCGTCGGCAACCTGATCTTCCGCTTCACGGGTGCGGCGATCGCGCTCTACCTGCTGCCGCAGATCACGCCGCTGATCTCCGGCCTTAGCCAGGATCCGGGCATGCGGATCATCCTCTTCCACCTCGCCTTCAACGCCGCACTGATCCCGCTTTTCATCGGGCTGACCGGGCCGGTCAGCGGACTTGCCCAGATGATGATGCCGGATTTCGCGAACCGGGAGGGTCCGAACGGTCCGCGCTTCCTCGACCGGTCTCTGCTGCAGTCGCCGTCCGCCGCGCTCGGTGCGGCCGCCCGAGAGACGCTCAACATGGGCGGCATCATCGAGGACATGCTGGGCAAGACCATCGTCCTGCTTGGCTCCGACGATCCGTCGCTGCGCAAGCAGCTGGAGAACGACGAACGGCGCGTCGACGAGCTGAACGACGCCATCAAGCTCTACCTGACGGAGCTGATGCACGAGGAACTGAGCGACAGCGATAGCCACCGTGCGATGGATATCATCACCTTCACCACCAATCTGGAGCATGTCGGCGACATCATCGATAAGAACCTGATCGAGCTGGCCGAGAAGAAGCACCGCCACAAGCTGAACTTCTCCGACAGCGGCTGGTCCGACCTTGCGAAGATGCACGCCCGGATCATGGATACGCTGCAACTGTCGCTGAACGTCTTCATGACCGGCCAGCCCGATAGTGCGCGGGCTTTGATCGCGCGCAAGACGGAGCTTCGCAAGATGGAGCTGGAGGACACCGACCGGCACCTGGAACGACTGCGCTCCGGCGTCTTCGAGAGCATCGTCACGAGTTCGATCCACCTCGACGTGATCCGCGACCTGAAGCGGATCAACTCGCACCTGGTGTCGGTCGCCTATCCGGTGCTGGAGCGGGCAGGGGAGCTCCGGCCCTCGCGCCTGACCAAGAAGTCGGTCCGCCAGTTGCAGCACGCCGCCACGCACCGCTCCTGATCGGTTCGGTTAAGCCCCTTCAGATGATCGCTGCCCGCACCTTGGCGGAAACCCATTCGCTGACGATGACGGCGGCGAGAATCACCGTCAGGATCAGCGCGACGCGCGGCCATGCCAGTACGTTCAGCGACGCCTGCATCTGCAGGCCGATGCCGCCGGCGCCGACCAGTCCCAGCACTGTCGATTCGCGGATGTTGATATCCCAGCGGAACACCGTGATGCCGGCAAACGCCGGCAGGATCTGCGGCACGATGCCGTAGGCCATGACCTGCCACCGGTTGGCGCCCGTGGCGGTGATCGCCTCGACCTGGCGCGGGTCGATCTCCTCGATCGCCTCGTAGAGCAGCTTGGCGCAGAAGCCGATCGAACGCAGCGCGATCGCGATCAGGCCGGCGAAGACGCCCGGGCCGATGATGGCGACAAGAAGCAGAGCCCAGATCAGCGAATTGATCGAGCGCGAGGAGACGATGACCAGGAGCGCGATCGGCCGCACGAACCACTTGCTGGGCGTCGTGTTGCTGGCCGCCAGGAACGCCACGGGCACCGCGAACACCAGCGCCAGCGCCGTGCCCAGGGTGGCGATATTCAGCGTGTCCCAGAGCGGCTGCCACAGCTTGTTGATGTAGCCCCAGTCGGGCGGCATGGCCCGGCTGCCGATATCCTCGGCGATGCGTGGCGCGTCCCAGACGAAGACCCAGGTCGTGGCCTCCGAGATCCGGTTCCAGCAAAACATGAAGATGGCGACACCGACCAGCCACATGAACCAGACGCCGAGCTGGCGAACCGTCGTGCGCCGGGCCCAAACCTTCGTGCCGTCGGGTATCTCGCGAACGGCCATTATTGCAGCCTCGCGCGGATCAGGCTGGAGGTATATTCCAGCGCCATGACGATGACGATGATGGTGATGATGATCGCCGCGGCCGTGTCGAACTCGTAACGGTCGAATGCCGTGTTGAGGGTTGCGCCGATGCCGCCGGCGCCGACCAGGCCGAGGATCGCCGATTCGCGGAAATTGATGTCGAGCCGGTACATCGACAGGCCGATAAGGCGCGGCATCACCTGCGGCTGGACGCCGTAATTGATCCATTGCAGCCAGGAACTGCCGGTCGCCCGGATGGCTTCCGCCTGGCTGCGGTCCATCGCCTCGATGTCCTCCGCCAAGAGCTTCGACAGGAAGCCGATGGTCGCGAACGACAGCGTGATGAAGCCGGCCAACGGACCGAAGCCGAAGATCGCCACCATCAGGATGGCGATGATGATTTCATGCAGTGCCCGCGAGAGGGTGATGATGCCGCGGCAGAGCAGGTAGACGGGCAGGGCGGCGATGTTGCGCGCGGCGCCGAGGCCGATCGGGATCGAGATGGCGACGCCGACTACCGTCGAGGCGACGGTCATGATGATGCTCTCGACCATGCCGTCGCGGATGTCGATCCAGCGCTGCACGAAGTTCGGCCGCGAAAAGGCCACGATGAAATTCCAGCCGCGCTCCAGCCCTTCGTAGACGCGCGCCCAGTTGACGTCGATGCTGGCGAACGCGGCGATCAGATAGGCGATCGTCGCCACAAGCAGCGTGCGCCTGAGCAGCGCGTTGGTGATGAACGGCGGCTTTCGCCAGGTCCGGCTGGCCTCCTGTGGCGCGGATGCTTCGCCCGCGCTCATGCCGCCTCTTCGCCTTCGCTCTCGTCGTCGGCCTTGCGGATGGTCGCCTTCCAGTCCTCCTCGCCGTAGATTTCGGTGAGATGGTCGGGGGTGAGCTGGTCCGGCGTTCCGTCATAGACGACCTCGCCGAGCCGGAGGCCGATTATGCGCTGCACGAACATCTGCGCCAGCGCCACGTCGTGGATGTTGATGATGGCGGACAGCCGCCGCTCCGCGCACAGTTCGCAGATCAGACGCATAATCTGGCGCGAGGTCTTGGGATCGAGCGAGGCCGTCGGCTCGTCGACCAGCAGCAATTCCGGCTCCTGGATCAGCGCCCGGGCGATGCCGACGCGCTGGCGCTGGCCGCCGGACAGTTCGTCGGCCCGCTTGTCGGCCATGTGATCGAGGCCGACCCTGTCGAGCAGCCGGAACGCCTCGTCGATATCGCTTTGCGGGTAGCGGCGCAGGAAACTGCGCCAGAAGCCGACATAGCCGAGCCGGCCGGACAGCACGTTCTCCATGACGCTGAGCCGCTCCACCAGCGCATATTCCTGGAAGATCATGCCCATCCGCCGGCGCGCCTTGCGCAGGCCCGAAATGCCGAGCGCCGTCAGGTCCTCGCCGTTCAGCACCGCGCGGCCGGAGGTCGGCTCGACCAGCCTGTTGATGCAGCGGATCAGCGTGCTCTTGCCGGCGCCGGACGGGCCGATCAGCGCTGCCACCTGGCCCGACGGAATGATCACGCTGACGTCCGTCAGCGCCTGGTCGCCGGTGCGATAGCGTTTTGAAAGTGATTCAAGACGTAGCATACCCCCAGCCTTCCGCCAGCCTTACCATGGCCCGGCCAAGCATCGAGCGGCGCCCGACCAGCGAGCGCCGAGTGCCGTGGTCACTTGCAGGCGTAGGAGACGCCGTTGGCTGCGTCAATCTTGCGGATAACCTCCCAGAAGTCCTTGTAGTTCATCTTCAGGAACTGGGCTTCGCCGGATTTTTCGAATTCCTGCTGCAGGGTCGTGCCATCCCATTCGAAATTGAAGAAGGCGTTCTCGACCTTGGCTGCCAGCTCCGGCTTCAGATTGTACACCACGCCGTAGCCGGTGGTCGGGAAGGTCTGCGACTTGTAAATCGTCTTGATCTGGTCTTCCTTGACAACACCGCGCTTGATCATGCGCGCCTTGACCGAATTGGCGATCGATGCGGCCGGATAGTCCTTGTTGGCGACGCCGAGAATCGAATTGTCGTGCTTGCCGGAGAACACCGGCTCGAAATCGTTTTCCGGTACCAGATTGAAGTCGGCCTTCAGGATGGCCGAAGGCGCCTTGAAGCCGGAGTTCGAGGTCGGGGAGGTGAAGGCGAGGGTCTTGCCCTTGATGTCTTCCACCTTCTCGATGCCGCTGCCGGGATAGGTGATGATCTCCATCTCGTAGCCGAAACTGCCGTCCTTGCTGGCCATGATCGTGAACGGGCGGAAACCGGCGCAGTTGACGGCAATCGGGTTGGATCCGGTATTGAAGCCGGCAATGTGCAGGCGGCCGGACCGCATCGCCTCGATC
>DATHRP010000214.1:0-1535 GCA_035465195.1 Afifellaceae bacterium
GTCCCTCCTATGCACTACGAGGATAAGCCAATTCCTGCACACCCAGAGGGGTCACAATTGGAAGCGAAAAGGGGGTTACGATTGAAAGCGAATTGACAGACATTAAAGGGGGCCATCGTGCTGAAGCGCATTTGTGGCTTCATGTTAGCCGCGGCGGCGACAACATTTGCGGCGACAGCATTGCAGGCCGGCGACGCCGAGGAGAGATATTTTTTGGTCGTGGCTTCGCTTAAGACAAAACCATTCACAGAGTTCAGCGCCTCTGAATTCCTAACGGACATGGCAAGAATCGAGAAGCAATTCTCCGAGCAATATGAACCGCCCCGGGTTGATCGGAGGCTCCAACTCTTGAGAAGGTGGAGCCACCATGAGCAAGACAACGAACAAGTTTTCGCCTGAGGTCCGGGTCCGCGCGGTGCGTCTGGTTCTCGATCACGAACATGAGCATTCCTCGCGCTGGGCGGCGATCATATCGGTCGCGGCGAAGATCGGCTGCACGGCGCAGACTCTGAACGAGTGGATCAAGAAGGCTGAAGTCGACAGCGGCAAGCGGGCTGGCGTGCCGACAGATATCGCGGAGAAGCTGAAGGCGCTGGAGCGCGAGAACCGCGAGCTTCGACAGGCGAACGAGATTCTGCGCAAAGCGTCAGCTTATTTTGCGGTGGCGGAGCTCGACCGCCGGTCAAAGACATGATCGCGTTCATCGACGATCACCGCGAGGTTCACGGGGTCGAGCCGATCTGCAGGGTCTTGCCGATCGCCCCATCGACCTACCATGACCATGCCGCCAAGCGGGCCGATCCCGAGAAGCTGTCGGCGCGGGCGAAGCGGGATCAGGGCCTGAGGCCGGAGATCGCCCGCGTCTTCGCTGAGAACTTCGAAGTGTATGGCGCGCGCAAGGTCTGGCGCCAGTTAAACCGGGAGAGCATCCCGGTTGCACGCTGCACCGTGGAGCGCTTGATGGCCGGTCTCGGCCTGCAGGGTGTCATCCGCGGTAAGCCTATCCGGACAACGGTGCAGGACAAGGCGGCGCCATGCCCGCTCGATCATGTGAACCGGGTCTTCCATGCCCCGGCGCCGAACATGCTGTGGCTCTCGGACTTCACCTATGTCAGCACTTGGTCGGGCTTCGTCTACGTGGCTTTCGTCATTGACGCTTACGCCCGCCGAATTGTCGGTTGGCGGGCCTCCCGGACGGCGCACGCCGGCTTCGTTCTCGACGCGCTCGAGCAGGCCCTGCACGAACGACGGCCTGCTCATCGGGCCGGCCTGGTGCATCATTCGGACAGAGGCTCTCAATATGTCAGCATTCGATACACTGAGCGCCTGGCCGAAGCGGGCATCGAGCCCTCCGTCGGCAGCGTTGGAGACTCTTACGACAATGCCCTCGCCGAAAGATCAACGGTTCTCTACAAGGCCGAGATGATACACCGACGCGGACCCTGGCGATCGTTCGAGGCCGTCGAGTTCGCGACGCTGGAATGGGTCGACTGGTTCAACAATCGCCGGCTGCTGGAGCCCATCGGAAACATTCC
>DATHRP010000215.1:0-2401 GCA_035465195.1 Afifellaceae bacterium
GCGACCCGGCGCAGCCGACGGCCGGTCTGTTCCATGGCGCCGAGGGTAGTGTCGAAATCCGGCGGCGCCGGGTTTTCCGCGATGGCCTCGATCTCTCTGGAGTGCTCGTCGAGCGCGGCGTCGAAAGCCGGCCGGTAATGCTCGATGCGGATCGCCTCGAAAGGCGGAATGCCGAACGGCGTCGTCCATTCACTAAGCAGCGGATTGTCGTTCTGGGTCATGGGCGGATCGTCCTGATTGGCGGGTCGGGCTCTATATAGGCTGCTCTCCCCGTGGCAGCCATAGGCGGTTCCGGCGCGTTCCGGTGCCGTTTCCGTGATTTGATCTTACAGTTTCCGCAAGGTTAGCTTTCGGTCACGCGAATCGGCGGGGGAGAAACGACGATGACCACCGAACTGTACTGGCTTGTGCTGACGGCGCTGATGACGGCCTTGTTCTGGGTGCCCTACATCCTGGACCGCATCGCCACCCAGGGTCTCATGAATGCAGTGGGCTATCCGACAGGCGACCTGCCGCCGCAATCGGCCTGGGCGATACGCGCCCAGAAGGCGCACTCAAATGCCATCGAGAACCTTGCCGTGTTCGCGCCGCTCGTTCTGGCGCTCCATGTTCTTGGCCTGTCGACCGGTCTGACGGCCGGTGCGGCGGCGATCTATTTCTTCGCCAGGCTGATCCACTACGTGGTCTATCTCGCGGCGATACCGGTCGCCCGCACGCTGGCCTTCGCCGTCGGCTGGGCGGCGACGGTCGTGATCGGCCTGACGGTTCTGGGCATTCTGTAGGGTCAATTCGTGCGGGTCATCAGGATCCGCACCGCGAACGCCCCGAAGATGCCGGCGAAGAGCCAGTCGATGAACCGCGTCACCCGCGGATTGGCCCTGAGCGCCGCCGAGAACCGGTCGGCGGCGAGGATCATCAGTCCCGTCAAAGGCACCGACAGCACGATGAAGTAGGCGCCGAGGAAGGCGAGCTTGCCACTGGCCGCCGGATCGGCGACGGAGATGAACTGCGGCAGGAAGGTCACGAAGAACAGGACGATCTTCGGGTTCAGCAGGTTGATGCCGACGCCGGTGAGCCACGTCGAAAAAAGCGGCTGGCGGGCCGTGCGCGTCTTTTCCAGCGTCAGCGCCGAGCCCTGGCGGATGGCCTGGATCGCGAGCCACACAAGATAGAAGGCGCCGGCAATCTTGACGGCCAGGAAGGCGTTCGGCGACGCGGCCAGCAGCGCCGAAAGACCAAGCGCGGCCGCCGCGGTATGGACGACGATACCGGATGTCGCGCCCAGCATGGCGGCCATCCCGGCCGCCCGGCCCTGGGTCAGCGCCCGGCTGAGAAACAGGGTCATGTCCGGGCCGGGCGTGACGATCAGGATCAGCGCGGCGATCGTGAACGCAGCGAGCACGCCAAAAGAGGGAACGAATTCCATACTTGTTTCCCGGATGCCGGCAATCAAGTTTCTTCGGTCGCTCTATGCCATTGCCGGTTCCCTGCTGCCAACAGGATTCAACGCTCCGGCGCGGCATAGCGCCCGACGCTCCAGCGAACGGTTGCCGAGACCGCGCGCCCTCCGTATAACCCGCCAGATTTTCACGGCGTCGGCGGATACCGCTCCGGCGCCTCGCCTGGGGTTCTGACATGACACGCGAAGTCAACAAGGTGGTGCTCGCCTATTCCGGTGGCCTCGACACCTCCATCATCCTGAAGTGGCTGCAGACGACCTACGGCTGCGAGGTCGTCACCTTCACCGCGGATCTCGGCCAGGGCGAGGAGCTTGAGCCGGCCCGCAAGAAGGCGGAGATGCTGGGCATCAAGGAAATCTATATCGAGGACCTGCGCGAGGAGTTCGTCCGCGATTTCGTCTTCCCGATGTTCCGCATGAACGCGGTGTACGAGGGCGTCTACCTGTTGGGCACGTCGATCGCCCGGCCGCTGATCGCCAAGCGGCTTGTCGAGATCGCCCACGAGACCGGCGCCGACGCCGTCGCGCACGGCGCCACCGGCAAGGGCAACGATCAGGTGCGCTTCGAGCTCAACGCCTATGCCCTCAACCCGGATATCAGGGTGATCGCGCCGTGGCGCGAATGGGAGTTCAAGTCGCGCACCGACCTGATCGATTTCGCCGAGAAGAACCAGATCATCGTGCCCAAGGACAAGCGCGGCGAGGCGCCGTTCTCCGTCGACGCCAACCTGCTGCACTCCTCCTCCGAAGGAAAGGTGCTCGAGGATCCCGACCAGGCGCCGCCGGAATACGTCTTCCAGCGCACGGTTGCCCCGGAGGACGCGCCCGACAAGGCGACCGTGATCGAGATCGGCTTCAAGAATGGCGACGCGGTCTCCGTCGACGGCAAGGCGATGAGCCCGGCCACCCTGCTCGCCGCGCTCAACGACCTCGGACGCGACA
>DATHRP010000216.1:0-4868 GCA_035465195.1 Afifellaceae bacterium
GCATCCGTGGAAACCGGATCGGATGTCGAGCAGTCGACGACGATCAGCCCGGTCTTGCCCGAGGCCAGGATGCCGTCGGCGCCGCGGATCAGGCTCTCCACCTGCGGGCTGGCCGATACGCAGATGTGGACGATGTCGGCCTGCTCCGCCATTGCCTTCGGGCTTTCGACCTCTTTTGCGCCACGCCCGACGAGATCGTCGACGGGCGCGCGGTTGCGGTGGCCCATCACCAGCAGGGGCCAGCCCTTCTCGACGATGTTCTTCGCCATTCCGTGGCCCATCAGGCCCACGCCTATAAATCCGATCACCTTGTCGGTCATGCTCTCCTCCACTGTGCGGGAAATGATGTCGATGCTCGCGCAGAGCATAAAGGTCCGTCGCCGTCTCATCCATACCATATCGTATACATTATCGTCGCCATGCGCTTGCCAGTCCCCGGCGCCATGGTAAAAGATGCGCTTCCGGCCGCCGGCAAATCCGCCACGCGGTCTATCCGGAAAGCGACCCGCGGGAGGAATGATGAAACCGGACGTACTGATCGTCGGCAAGATGATGCCACATGTGATGGAAGCCCTGGAGGCGGCCTATACCACGCACAAGCTCTACGAGGCCGAAGATCGCGAAGCATTCCTGGCGGAGGTCGGTGGCAGGATCCGCGGTATCGCCACTTCCGGCCATCTCGGCGCCACCCCGGCCATGATGGACGCCTGCCCGAACCTTGAAATCATATCCTGCTACGGCGTCGGCGTCGACGCCATCGATCTCGGACACGCCGCCGCGAAGGGGGTGATCGTCACCAATACGCCGGACGTGCTGAACGACGATGTCGCCAATACGGCAATCATGCTGCTGCTCGCCAGCACCCGGAAGCTGGTCGCCTACGACAAGTACGTCCGCCAGGGGCGCTGGGTCGGCGAAGGCGACCCGCCGCTGACCCAGGCGATTGCCGACCAGCAGATCGGCATTGTCGGCATCGGCCGGATCGGCCAGGCGATCGCCGAGAAGCTTGCCGTCTTCGGCTGCCGGATCGCCTACCATGCCCGCAACGAACGGCCGGAACTGCCTCACGCCTATTATCCGGACCTCGTCGAGATGGCACGCGACAGCCTGGCCCTGATCGTCATCACGCCGGGCGGTGCGGCCACGCGCCATCTGATCAGCAGGGACGTGATGGACGCGCTCGGACCGGACGGCCATCTCGTCAATGTCGCCCGCGGCTCCGTGGTCGACGAGGATGCGCTGGTGGCAGCCCTCGGCGAAGGCACCCTCGGCTTCGCCGGACTCGACGTCTTCGCCAATGAACCGAACGTGCCCGGGGCGCTCCTTGCCATGGACAATGTCGTCCTGCAGCCGCACCAGGGCAGCGCGACGACCCGCACGCGCCGCGCCATGGGCGACCTGGTGGTCGACAACCTGGCCGCCCATTTCGCCGGCAAGCCGGCGCTGACGCCTGTCGGGTAGCGCGCCATGGCCGAGAACCGCATAGACCTTACCGGCCGCGTCGCCGTCGTCACCGGCGGCGCCCAGGGCATCGGCCGCGCCGTCGTGGAGCGCCTGACGGCAGGCGGCGCGACCTGCATCATCTGGGACCAGGACGGCGACCTGGTGGCCCAGACGGCCGCCGAAATCGGCGCGGGAACGAGCGCGCTGGCGCTCGACGTGACGGACGACAAGGCGGTCGAAGCCGCCGCCGAGCGCGCCGCCAAGGAGCACGGCAAGGTGGACATCCTGGTGACCAGCGCCGGTATAGCCGGTCCCAACGCGACGGTGTGGGATTATCCGGTCGACGAATGGCGCCGGGTCCAGGCGATCAACGTCGACGGAACGTTCCACGCGGCCCGTTCGCTCGTGCCGCTGATGCGGCGGTCCGGGTACGGGCGCATCGTCTTCGTCGCCTCGATCGCCGGCAAGGAAGGCAATCCCAACGCATCCGCCTATTCGGCCTCCAAGGCCGCGGTGATCGCGCTGACGAAATCGCTCGGCAAGGAACTCGCCCGCGAGGACATCGCGGTCAACTGCATCACGCCGGCTGCGGCCCGCACCCGCATCTTCGACCAGATGACCGAGGAGCATATCAACTACATGCTCTCCAAGATCCCGCGCGGCCGCTTCGTCGAACCGCCGGAGATCGCGGCGATGGTCGCGTGGCTGGTGTCGGAGGAGAACAGCTTCACCACCGGCGCGGTGTTCGACCTGTCGGGAGGACGGGCGACCTACTGACTTGCGGGCCCGGTTACGGCGGGCGACGGCTCAGGCCGCATCGGCGTGCCCCCTGTGCGAGGCCCTGGCCTTGATCGTGCCGCCGCCGAGAACGCGGCTGTCCGGACGGTCGCTGTCGTAGAGCACACAGGCCTGCCCCGGCGCGACGCCCATTTCGCCGTCGTTCAACACGACATGGATATCGTCTCCCGCACGGAACAGGCGCGCCGGCACCGGCGGCCGCGTCGACCGGACCCGGACCCAGACGTCGATGCCTTCCTCGCCGGTATCCTCGACCGGACCGTCGCCGATCCAGTTGAAATCGCGCAGCGAAACCCGGTGCTCCAGCAGCGCATCGCGCGGACCGACGACGACGGTGGCGGAACGCGCGTCCAGTCCGACCACGTAAAGCGGCGCATCCGACGAAACGCCGAGACCGCGTCGCTGGCCGATCGTGTAGTGAATGACGCCGGCGTGCCGGCCGAGCACGTTGCCATCGACATGGACGATGTCGCCCGGCTGGGCGGCCTCGGGCCTCAGCCGCTCGACGATATCGCTGTAGCGGCCCTGCGGCACGAAGCAGATATCCTGGCTGTCATGCTTGTCGGCGATGGCGAGACCCATCTCGCGCGCGACGGCGCGGGTCTCGTCCTTCGTCATCTCGCCGAGCGGGAAGCGCAGGAAGTCGAGCTGCTCCCGCGTGGTGGCGTAGAGGAAATAGCTCTGGTCGCGATCGGCGTCGGCCGGCCGGAACATGGCCCGCTGACCGTTCACCAGGCGGGAACGCACATAATGTCCGGTCACCATGGCGACGGCGCCAAGCTGCCTTGCCGTTTCAAGAAGGTCGGCGAACTTGACGGTCTGGTTGCAGGCAACGCACGGGATCGGCGTCTCGCCCGCCGCATAGCTCTCGGCGAACGGCTCGATAACCGCCTCGCGGAAGCGCGATTCGTAGTTCAGCACATAGTGTGGAATGCCGAGGTCCTCCGCGACCCGCCTGGCGTCGTGGATATCCTGGCCGGCGCAACAGGCGCCGGAACGGTGCACGGCCGCCCCGTGATCGTAGAGTTGCAGGGTCATTCCGACCGCATCATACCCGGCCCGCACGACAAGACCGGCCACCACCGATGAATCGACGCCGCCCGACATGGCGACGACGACGCGCTGCCTGTCTCTTGGTCCCGGAAGTTCTAGGTCGATTGTCATCGGCACTGTCGTGGAACGGGTTAACGCCCTGTTTTCGGGCCAAATCCTGCGGGAATGGCCGGAATCCGGCCTCCTGCAGCATGGAATGGACAATATAGTCAACACCCGTCGACCCGCAAGGTTTACCGAATTTCGGGCATCCGATTGACCGGTCTGAAACCTTAAGGAAAACAATCCGGTAGTTTAGGTGAATTTTAAGAGCCGAGGGGTAGAAACAGGCCAGTAGCGACGTTGTGTAAGAGTAACTCATGGCCGATCATATTCGTCCCCGCGTCAAATATGTCATTGGACCGGATGGCAGTCCGCTGACAATCGCCGACCTTCCGGCTCCGACGACAAAGCGTTGGGTGATCCGCCGCAAGGCCGAAGTTGTCGCCGCCGTGCGCGGCGGGTTGCTGAGCCTTGAAGAGGCCTGCTCCCGCTATACGCTGACGGTCGAGGAATTCCTGTCCTGGCAGATGTCCATCGACCAGCATGGGCTGGCCGGACTGCGGACCACCAAGATCCAGAACTACCGGGACTGACCTCAGGTCCCGATCTCCGACTCCGCCTCGTGCGCAGGCCGGTTCTCCCTTTTCAGCAGGATCGCGATAACCGCCGATAGCAGCGCGGCAACGCCGTAGAACCAGATTCCCGGCTGCGCGGCCGCGCTGGCGAGCCCCGTCGTCTTGGCGGCGAACACCGCCAGGGCCACAACCAGCACATCCATCATCGACCATTTGGAGAGCGCGCCAGCGCGGTGCACGAGGTGCCGTCGGGCGCCGTCGGCCGACGCCATGTGAAGCACCAGCAGCTTGGCGGCGGGAAAGGCGATGGAGAACAGGGCGATGACGATCGCCAGGAAGTAATCGCTGCCGGTCCACAGGCTGGCGACAATCTCCAAAAGCGACGGGCGCTCCGTCAGAAAGAAAAGGCGCTCGAAGGTGGCGATCGGCAGGACCAGCCCGAGCGCGAAGCAGAACGTCGCGACAAACAGCATCACCGGGAGCAGCGAACGGATCATCGGATCTGGGTCATCCTCTTTCGGCGGCACGACGCCCACGGGTCTATAGGATTCGGCAAGGCCTTGCCGGACGGCAAGGCTCTTGGCATGAAGCAACGGAGGTGTCGAGTTCCATTCGCCTCGGCGAGGGCGGAACGGCAAGCGAAGAGGCGCGGACATGAGTGACGGGGAACCGGAGGTGGAGCGCGAGGAGCACGCGACAGGCGGACGCTACCTGATCACCGTCGACGGCCATGTCGCGGAGATGACCTATTCGCGCGCCGGTACAGGCCTGATGATCATCGACCACACCGGCGTGCCGGACGAATTGCGTGGCCGCCGGCTCGGTTCCCACCTTGTCCGCCGCGCCGTGCAGGACGCGCGCGACGAAAACCTGAAAATCATTCCGCTCTGCCCGTTCGCGGCAACTGAATTCCGCCGGCACCCCGAATACCAGGACGTGCTTTCGAAATGACCGGCG
>DATHRP010000217.1:0-13174 GCA_035465195.1 Afifellaceae bacterium
GACCCGGCGGCGATGGGCTATTGTCACTGCCAGTCATGCCGCACCTGGTCGGCCGGCCCGGTCAACGCCTTCACGCTGTGGGCACCCGACAATGTGATGATCACGGGTGGTTCGGAGCACCTCGGCAAGTACCAGAAGACCGAAACCAGCATCAGGCAGTTCTGCACGAAATGCGGCGGCCATGTCCTGACCGACCACCCGACGTTCGGCCTGGTTGATGTCTATGCCGCGCTGCTGCCCGACCTGAAGTTCGAGCCGGCCGTCCACGTGAACTATGCCGAGACGGTCCTGCCGATGAAGGATGGACTGCCGAAGCTCAAGGATTTCCCGGCGGAACTGGGCGGTTCGGGAGAAGCCGTGCCGGAATGATCCCGTGAATTGGCGGTCCGGTTCCTGACAGTCAGCGATTGGCGCGCCTCGGACGGCGCACTGGGTCGCCGGCCCTTCGACCATGCTCAGGAAAGTCCGGGGATGACGATGGTGGTTGGCAATCGATGCAATGCAAATCGGATAGAATCGCCTATCCGATCCGTCATTGCCGCCAGCAACGCCGAAAAACCCCTACAGCCCGGCCACCAGTCCGCTTGCCAGCGCGAGGCCGGCGGCGATCATGACGGCGCCTGCAATGCGGCCGGCGAGCGCGCCGCCCGGGGCGAGCTTCTCGATCAGCACGAAGGCGGCGATCAGCGCGACCCAGACGAGGTTCATGACGCCGGCGACGAAGAGCAGCAGCATCAGCGCCCAGCAGCAGCCGAGGCAGAAGGCGCCGTGTTCGACGCCCATGCGGAACGCGCCGGCATGGCCCGATTGCCAGTTGAACATGAAGAACTGCAGCGGCGCGCGGCATTTCTGCAGGCAGACGTCCTTGTAGGGCAGCCACTGGTAGACGCCGGCGACGACGAGCAGCGCGCCGCTCAGCCAGCGGCTCTTCGACACCAGCATCGGCGAGAGCAGCGCCGCCTCCTGCAGGCCCGCCTGCAAAAGGGCCGCGGCCAGGCTGAAGGCGGTCCACACGGCCAGATAGCCGGCGGAAAATATCCATGCCGGCGCGACGGCCGGGCGCCCTTGCTCCCGCCACCGGCGGGCGAGCGCGGCATAGAGCAGGATCGCCGGCGCCGCGCTCGGCAGCATCATCGCCACCATCATGATCGCCCACATCATGAATGTGAGGCCGAGCGAGACCGGATCGAACGGATTGGCCATCGCCATCCCGGCCATGCCCGCCATGCCGCCTGCAGCACCGTCTGCGGCGTCCATGGCTCCCATGGACTCCATGCGGGCGGCGTCGCGGAACAGCCACGCCCAGGCCAGCACCGTGACGCCAGCGAGACCCGCCAGCGCGACGGCCTGGTCGGCCGTGAACCATTTTCTCTCAGGTGCGGCAGTCAAATCGCACCACCCCCCGGGGACCGTTAAGCCGGTCCCGCATTCTTGTTTTCGATCCGGTGCGCCCGTCAAGCCGTTCCCGGGCCGGGCGTTACCGGGGCAGTCGCTCCGCTACGCGCTCCACGAATACGGCGCGAAGTGGCCGTTACGGGTGCCGCTGGCGTCGTCCCAGGTGATGCCGAAGGCGTTAAAGCTGCTGTTGGTCGCCTTCGCCAGCGCCAGCTTCGTCGTCACCGGGTGGGCGACATTGTCGATGTACATCGGCTCGCCCTCGACCGACGCGCTCGGCACGCCCTCCAGCGACTGGTCGATCAGCTCACCCGCCTTGACGTGAATGGTCATCCCGTCCTGCTCGAAGCTGACCGGTCGCCGCTCGATGCCGGCGATCTCGCCGACCAGCGGCGCGAACATCGCCATCGGCCCGCCTTCCGCGCCGGTGGCGATCGCCGCGATCGCCTCGACCTGGGCGTCGGACGCGCTGTCGTCGACGATCAGCCCGACCCTGAAATTGCCGTCGGCCATCACCCCCGGCGAATGCAGGAGGACGATGAACGCGATGCCGTCAAGGCTGACGCCGTCCTTCTCGCCCTTGTCGATGCGCATGGCGACCGCCGCCTTGCAGTCGCCCTCGGTGGGCTTCGCGGTGAGGTTCGATCCTATGCAGGGGCAGATATAGGTGCAGTTGCAGGTCTCCATATAGTGACCTTCGATATGCCATCCGGCCATGACAGCCTCCATTCTTGTTCTTGCTTGCGGGGCGATCATGTTCCGGGGCGGCAGGCGAGTCAAACAACCGCGGGGCGAGACCGTATGGGGTGGCGGGCAGCCATCGACGATGGCTCTGGACCATATCGCCGACGCCTGCTCTATCGGCCACGCCCCGGCGTGGAATCAGCGTTCGGCATAGCTCTCTATCGCCGGCGGATCGACCGAAACCCATGAATCGCCCGTCGCCAGGACGCAGGTTCGCTGACGCCGGTCGGTGACGATGATCGTCCAAGTTCCTGCTTCGGATATGAAGAGTTCGAGCAGCGATTCGCTGTTGATCAGGCCGAAGCCCGCCTGCCGTTCGTGGAAACGCTTGTCCAGCGATCCGACGATGCTGGCGCGATCCATGCATCGTGCAAGCTGCGCGGAGGCCGTCGCGACGGGCGCCACGATCACGAGACCCGCAACGACCGTCGCGGTCAGTCGATTGAACATCTTGCGTAGCATGACACATCTCCTTGACCGTGCCGTCCCGGCGCCGGAGATGCGTTGATCTCACAGCCCGGGCACGAGGCAGGCCGGTTCCGACGTCCTCATAACGTCGCTCCTCTCCCACTTCCGGTCTGTTTCGGTTAGTTTCAGCAGGTTTCGGGGCAGTTAGGGCGCTCGCCGTTCCTGCTATGTTCATTATATGGGATGGCCTGGCTTTCGCGGCAAGACAGGGTCACCGAAGCGTGATGGCTCGTTCCGAATTCGTCCGCGATATCAACAATATAGTGGCATTTCTCACATTCCCGCCCGGATCATGGCGGTTGCCTATCGGCGGAAGGAGCGGGCTGGCCGCGCCGGGCGAAATCGTTCATGGTTCAATACAAAGACCCGAAGGGAGGACGATCCATGACGGTGCGGAAAGTAGCACTGATCACCGCCGGCGGCAGCGGCATGGGGGCCGGCGCGGCGCGGCGGCTGGCGGCCGACGGTTACGCGGTGGCGATCCTCTCCTCCTCCGGCAAGGGCGAGGCGCTGGCCGAAGAGCTGGGCGGCTGCGGCGTTACCGGCTCGAATCGCTCCAACGACGACCTGCGGAAGCTCGCCGACATGGCGATGGAACGCTGGAGTCGCATCGACGTGCTGGTCAATTCCGCCGGGCACGGGCCGAAGGGGCCGGTGCTGGAGCTCTCCGATGAGGACTGGCACACCGGCATGGAGGTCTATCTGTTGAACGTCGTGCGCCCGGCCCGCATCGTCGCGCCCGTGATGGTCGCCCAGGGCGGCGGCGCGATCGTCAACATCTCCACCTTCGCCACCTTCGAGCCGGACTCGGCCTTTCCGACGTCGGGCGTATTCCGCGCCGGGCTTGCCGCCTTCACCAAGCTGTTCGCCGACCGCTACGCGGCCGACAATGTGCGCATGAACAACATCCTGCCGGGCTTCATCGACAGCCTGCCGGAAAAGGAGGAGCGCCGCGCAACGATCCCCATGGGCCGCTACGGCCGGACGGACGAGGTCTCCGGGCTGGTCGCCTACCTGGCCTCGGACGAGGCGGCCTACATCACCGGCCAGAACATCCGGATCGACGGCGGGCTGACGCGCGGATTGTAGTGGAGCAATTCACGTCTCGGCACGCGACTGCGGATCGCCGGGCTGCGTTTTGCGTGTTCCGGCTAATCTGGTACCGTCGTTGCGCGGGAACGAGACCGGATGACCCGAACACCAGGCAACAAGGCCGGCGGGAATCAGGCGGCCGAGACGGTTGAAGTCGCAGGCGAACTTGCCCGGAGCGGCGCCTGGGACGCCGCCTACAGGCGCCTTGCGGCGGTCGATGACGTCGCGACGCTGGACGGCGACGCGCTCGAAGCGTTTGCGACCTGTGCCTACATGTGCGGGCGCGAGGACGATTTCGTGGATCTGCTGTCGCGCGCCTTCGACGCATTCAGCGCGGCCGACGCGCCGATGCGCGCTGCACGAACGGCCTTCTGGATCGGCCTTACCCTCATGTTCCGTGGCGAGATGGGCCGCGGCGGCGGCTGGCTTTCGCGTTGCGAACGTCTGGTCGACGATCACGGCGGCGCTTGCGCCGAGAGCGGCTATGTCCTGCTGCCGCAGGTCGAGGGCGCCTTATCGGCCGGCGACACCGCGGCCGCCGAGCGTCTTGCCTCGCAGGCCCTGGAAATCGGCGAGCGGCACGGCGACAACGACCTCGCGGAGTTGGCGCGGCACCTGGTCGGCCGCGCGCGGATAGCGGCCGGCGCGATGAACGAGGGTCTTGCATGTCTTGACGAGACGATGCTGGCCGCAACCGAGCGCAGGCTCGCGCCGATCGTCACCGGGCTGGTCTACTGCAGCGTGATCGCCGTCTGCCAGCAGTACCAGATATTCCGCCGCGCCAGGGAATGGACGCTGGCGCTGTCGGACTGGTGCGATGCCCAGCCCGAGATGGTCGCCTTTACCGGGCGCTGCATGATCCATCGTTCCGAAATCCTGATTCTGGAAGGCAGGTGGCGCGAGGCCGCTGACGAGGCCGGCTCAGCCTGTCGCCGGCTGACGTCGGGTGCCTCCGGGCACCGCGCCGGCCCGGCCTATTACCAGGAGGGCGAGATCCTGCGTCTGAACGGCCGCTTCGACGAGGCCGACGAACGCTATCGCGCCGCAAGCCGGCTGGGCTTCGACCCCCAGCCCGGGCTGGCGCTGATGCGGCTCAGCCAGGGCGAGCTGACATCCGCCGGGGCCGCGATCCGGCGCAGCCTGGCCGCCGCCGGCGACGTACCCGCCCGCCTGCGGCTGCTGCCGGCCGCCGTCGAGATCGCGCTTGCGGCGGGCGATACCGAAGCGGCCGAGGAGTATTGCGGCGAGCTCGCCGAATTCGTGCAGCGCTATGCCTCGGACGCAGCCGAAGCCGCCTCCGCCGAGGCCCGGGGCGACCTGCACCTGGCCCGCGGCGATGCCGGCGACGCCCTGAAGGATTAGGGCCGCGCGGCCGAACTCTGGCGCGAAATGGGCGCGCCCTACCCGATGGCGCGCATCCGCCTCAAGACCGGCCGGGCCTGCGAGATGCTGGGCGACCGGGACAGCGCTCGGACGGAGACGGAAATCGCCCGCGACGGCTTCCGTGCGCTCGGCGCCGAACCGGACCGCAAGGCGGCGGAGACCGCGCTGCGGCGCCTCGACCCGCGCGAAGGGGCGCTGCTCACGCCGCGCCAGTCCGAAGTGTTGCGGCTCGTGGCGCGCGGGCTCACCAACCGCGAGATCGCTGCCAGGCTCGGTATCAGCGAGCGCACGGTGGACCGGCATGTCGGCGACATCCTGACCCGGGTCGACGCGCCGACACGGGCGGCGGCGGCCGCCTTCGCCGTCGCCAGCGGACTGATCGACGCCGGGGGCCCTGGGTAATTCTACCCATACCGGAAAAACCGTCTGCCTGCGTAGCATCGCCGAAGCGGTGTCAGCCGGATGCATGCCATTCTGCCCCCGATGCAATTCCTGCAAAGGAGGAAAACGCCATGCACGACACGACCCATCCCACCGGAAGAACTGCCGCCCTCTGGCTCGGCACCGGCGCCGCGCTGCTTGCCGCCGCGCTGGTCTTCCACGGCCCCATCGACACCGATCTGTCGGTCCAGATGCAGCACATCGCCGAGGGCCATTCCCGCTGGGCGATGGTGCACTGGACCGCCGCGACGGCGCTGTTCCTGCTTTCCGGCGCGGGTTTCCTGACCCTGTTCGGCCGCGCCGAAGGCGCGCCCGCCACGGGCCATCCGGGCGCCTGGATGGTCATGGCGCTCGGCGCGCTCACCACGTTCTCGACCGCCGTCGCCGAAGCCGCCGTGGTCTCGGCCGCGGCCCGGACCGGCGACCAGGCCGCATTCAACGTCTGGTGGGACTTCTCGGGCGGGATGGCGAACGGTTTCTTCGCGCTCGCCCTGGCCGCGGGGCTGATCGCGTGGGCGGATTTCCGCGCCGAAGCCGGGCGACTGCCGAAATGGGCCTCGATGGCCGGGACGGCGGCGGGGTTCCTCTCCGCGGCCGGCTGGAGCCTGGGCCAGCATTTCGGCATCTGGATCGGCGGCCCCCTCTGGCTGTTCGCAACGCTGGCGATGTGCCTGTGGCTCGCCTGGTTCGGCTTCGCAGCGCGGATCGCGGCCCCGCAGGCCCGGCAGGCCGTGGCGCAAACGAGCAGCTGAACGGAAGGAGACACACCGATGACACTGAAGACGACCGAAATCGAAACCGCGATCCACGACATCCACGCCTTCTTCACCGACTGGGTCGGCGGCCGCTGTCCCGGCGACGCGGCGACGTTCCGGCAGAACGCGCTCGACCGTATCTCCGACGACCTCGTCGCGATCTTCCCGGCCGGGCGCATGTTCGGGAAGAAGGATTTCGAGGGCTACATGTCCGGTATCTACGGATCGAACCCCGATTTCCGCATCGATATCCGCGATATCCGGATTGCCCACAGCGGCGACGACATGGCGGTGGTGAACTACCAGGAATGGCAGCGCAACGCGAAGGATTCGGACCAGCCCAACAATGGCCGCCTCACCACCATGGTCGTCGGCGCCAGGCCGTCGGGCGACGGCATCGAGATCCTCCAGGTCCACGAGACCTGGCTTCCCGAAGAGGTGGTCGCGGAAGGCGATTTCGACTTCTGACACCCGCGCCCGGTCGCAAGGCCGCGACCCCTCCGATGCCCCGGACGGCGCCGCTTAACGGCGGCGCCGCCTGCCGTCTCCCGCCACACGCAACGGTCGGCCCGGGAGCGGCAAACACGACCGGCGACATCCGCACCGGCGGCGGGCCGACACGAAGCGCCCAGGGCACGCCGCGTCATGATTGAATCAGAATGTGTGTCCTGTTTCCTCGGGTCGTCGCATGCCCAAACCGGAAAACCGGTTGCCGCCTTTCCCGGACATGCCCTAGGCGTCCGGCCCGCGCTCCTGCCCGGCGCTCAATCGGCGCAGCAGCTCGTTCTGCTCCTCAAGCAGGGCAAGGATCCGCTCGTTCTGCGCCTGCAGGCGGGGCAGGACGGACATGATGAGCTTCGGCGGCGAATCCTCCGGCATCGACGCCATCATCCGCCTCATCATCCGGTTTCGCATGGCCGCGAAACCGCTTTCCCGCGGCCGGGCCTCGCGCGGCCCGGTCCGCGTCGAAACGTCGTGAGCGACGAACGCCGCAATGCCGGCGAGCGCGATAATCTGGGGAATCCGGCTCATCGATTGCCTGCCTTTCGGTTTCCGTTCTTCGTTCCGTGGGTATGGGTCAGGATCGGAGGGCGGCCGGAGATCGTCCTTGATGCCGGTCAATTCGCTGTCTGGCCGTCACCGCCCTGCCCCGTCCCGCCAATCCCGGTAGACAGATGCCACCGGCAAGGAGTACGTCGCAGCGAAGATCCGATTTCAAGGCCCCTCCCATGACCGCATTCGACATGGCCGCCTACCTGAAGCGCATCGGGCGCTCCGCAATCCCGCCGACCGCGGCGGGGCTGGCCGACCTGCAGCGGGCGCAGCTTTCGGCGATCCCGTTCGAGAATTTCGACGCGTTCACGGGCCGGACGCCGGACCTCGCACTGCCTGCGGTGTTCGAGAAGACCGTGCTCGCCGGCCGCGGCGGTTATTGCTTCGAACTGAACCTGATGCTCGGCGCGGCGATGGACGCCGTGGGCTTCCCGGTGCGGCACACGCTGGCGCGGGTGCGCAATGGCGCGAGCGCCGGGGGGCCGCGCACGCACCTGGCGATCCTGACGGAGGCCGACGGCCGGCGTTTCCTCGCCGACGCCGGCTTCGGCGGGCCCGGCCCGCTGACGCCGCTGGCGGTGGGCGAGGCGGGCGAGCAGCAGGCCGCCAACGGCGTCTACCGGATCGTCGACGATCCCGTCTCCGGCGAGCGCGTCGTGGAGCGGCGGCGCGACGATGGCTGGTTCGCCCTCTACGGGTTCGACGAGGCCCATGTCGGCGACATGGACATCCTCGCCGCCAACCATGTCTGCGCCACCTGGGCCGGCGCGCCCTTCCCCCACCACCTGATGCTCGCGGGCTTCCGCGGCGCCGGGCGGATCGGCGTCTTCGACCGCTCGCTCACGCTGGCCGGGCCGGAGGGCGAGGAGCGGCGGACGTTCCGCGACTTCGGGGATTTCGCGGAGGTGGTGCTGGAGCGGCTCGGGATTGTCGTGGATGGCGAGACGCTGGAGCGGGTTTGGGAGAGGCTTGATGCGGCGGGGGCGGAAGGGTCCGAAAAGCCCGGCGCAGGCGGACGTTGACGCGTTCGCCGATATCTGCGCCAACCAGCCGCTTCACCCGCCTTCGTCATTGCCGGGCTTGTCCCGGCAATCCAGTCCCGGCGGCGATGAAATACCGAACGGATGGATATCCGCCCGGTTGAGCCGGCGCACTGGACCCCCGGAACAAGTCCGGGGGCGACGTCAGTGGTTGGCATTTGCCGCGGTGCATGGCCGCCACCAGCCAGCGCGCCTGTGGCCCGATAACAGGGAAAGAACAGGGAATTTTAGGAAAAGCCGGGCCTTTGCCAGCATGGCTTTCACAGATTTTTCTGTTTAATATCAATTAGTTGTGCGAAAATCCACAACCACCGAAAGAGGAATTGCCTGACTGAAAACAGGGAATTGCCGGTCTGAAAACAGGGAATTCGGCGGCGGACATCAGGGAACAGCGTCACGAACCGGGCTGCCGAACGTCCAGCCGCGCCGTGGGGCCCCGGAACGCCTGGAGCGGCAGCGGAGGGAAACGGGGATTTGGCAAAGCGGCACCGTTATACCATATCCGGTTCAGTGTTTTCGCGTCCGTATGTCCGCCGGCGTCACACAGGCTCCCAGTGCTTCCATGTCGAGCATGACGTACTGCCTGCTTCTCCCCACTCGGAGATCCATCAAGATGCCCTGCAGGCAGAGTCTGGCAACCCGCGCCCGGCATTCAAGACCCGCTTTATCGCCTTCGATCTCACCGAGATCCCGTGCTCTGAGAAGGCAGGCGAGAGCAGCGCTTTCGATACGGCCAAAGTAGCTCTCTACTTTTTTCGCTATCTCCGCGTCCCTGCTCCCGACCTCGATCGCCGTGTTGCACAGCAGGCACCCGCGCGGAACGTTTCTTCCCAGAAACAGCTTCTGAAAGTTGGAAAAAAAAGTTTCCAGATCGCTCAACCCCCGGCTGCCGTTTTCCAGGGGCTCGACCAGACTGTCGATCAGCATCCGTGAATAGATGTCCAGCGCTTTCAGGAAAAGCCCTCGTTTGCTCCCGAAGCTGTCGTAGATGCTGAACCTGTTGATGCCCAGGTGTTTTTCAAGCTTCGGGATCGAGGCCGGTTCGTAGCCCTCGGCCCAGAAAAATTTCATCGCATCTTCCAGAACCTTGTCCGGTTCGTAGGCCTTCGGTCGGGGCATGACGCTCTCCTTCAAAAAACGCTTGCGCATTTCTAACAGACTTGTTAGATAAAGCAATCTAAACGATCTTTTAGAAATAGGTCGGCAGCGAACGATCACAAGAGACAGGAGATTGTCATGTCCACTGCAACCGCACTGCCATCGTACGAAGTGTGTTGCCCGCCCGACGGGCGAGCAGACGTTCGGAACGTCGTGGATCGCCTGTTAGCCCGGTTCCGGCGATGGAACACGCGGCGCCGGGACATGCGGCGCCTGAGCGAGATGGGCGACCATCATCTGAACGACATCGGAATACGCCGGTCGGAAATCCGGTCGGTCGTATTCGGCGAGGCGATGGATCACGCGCACAGGCTCGACCTGACGCGCACCTACTGATCCCCGCCCGCCGGACAATCTGCAACCAAACCAGAAATGGAGACTTGAAATGACCGAAGCAGCCATGACGGACCAGGTCCGGTTCATCAACGGAATCGACGCCGACACCCTGTCGAAAACGGTCGATGCCATCCGCGACGATCCGGAATTGGGCGTGAGCAGGTTCCGCGTCAGGAACCGGTGGCTTGCCGGAAACCACAACCGCAGCACCGTGACCGGCTTTTACGCGGCGCGGCAGGAGATCGCCCACAAGCAGAGCTTCGACATGGACGCCGACGAACCGGCCATCCTTGCCGGCAACGACGAAGGCGCCAACCCGGTCGAGCACCTGCTCCACGCGCTGGCATCCTGCGTGACGACCAGCATGGTCGCCCACGCCGCCGTGCGCGGCATTCCGATCAATTCCCTGGAATCGGAAGTCGAGGGCGATATCGACCTGAACGGATATCTGGGCCTGTCGAGCGACGTGCCGCGCGGATACACGGATCTGCGCGTCCGGTTCAAGGTCGACGCCGACCCGAAATATCACAATCGCCTGAGGGAACTCAGCAAGTTCTCGCCGGTGTTCAACACGATCGTCAACGGCGCAAACGTCGATATCCGGGTTGATCCCAAGGCGGCCATGGGCGAATGAGCCCTTGCAAACTCCGTAGTGCCGGCCCTCGACTGACCGATGGCCGGCACGCCGCGTTTACCGGGGACTGCGCAGACAGCCTCGTGCATGGCGGATCTGCGTCTGCGACCGCTCGCTCAGACTGGCGAGGCCGGCACCGGGCGCGGAAGCAGAAGCGGACCCGGTGCATCGTCACCGCGGTTCCTGCGACGGCACGGCCCGATCGGCGGGAAGGATTTGCCGGACGCGGGAGAGGGATTATCAGCCGTCGACGGCGCGCAGCCGCCCTGCCGGCCTGCCCTCCCGGCGGATCCGCACGATCGTCACGGCGTTGGTGACCAGGATCAGACCTTCCGCGGCGAAGGCGCCGAGCGAGCCGGTGAGATAATTCGCCAGCATCCAGCATGCGCCCGCGACGGCCAGCAGAAGCCGCATGGGGATGCCGTGAAGCATGAACATCGCGTAGGTTCCGACCAGCCCGGCGACCAGCGGGACGATGTCGGCCGGACCCTGCCACGTCACCGACGCGACGAGCGCCGTCGCGCCCAGCATGGCGGCCATCACGAGCCTGTTTTCCTTGAAACGGCGAACCAGCAGGATCCGCAGCACGATGAGGCTGCTGACGGCGCCGGCGACCCAGCCGCCGAGCAGGAAGAACTGCCCGGCGAAGGCGGCGTTCGCGAGGATCAGGATCACCAGGAGCCGGTCGTCACGCTTGTGTGCGAACGCGACGATACAGAGCCCTAGGGCCACCAGGCCCACGATCTGGCCAAGGATCGGCTGAGTCATGGACCAAGCGAAGTACCGTATTTCGCGGGATATGCAAGCAACGACGCCGACGCCGGCCGGCGATCGCAGCGCAGCAGGGAAAGCGGCGCGGAAAGATCGGCACCGCGATCAGGACCGGGCGTCAGCATCGCGTTCGACCCTGGCCTGGTCGGAAGTCCAGGCGCCCGCCGCCTCCACTGTAACGGGTGAGGCGGTGGGCAGCACAGCCAGGTAGCTTTCCGTCTCGTCCACCGGGGGCGTCGCGCGCTGCGTCATGCGGTAGAGCGCATAGAGCGCCATGGCAGCGAAGGTCGCGCCCAGCACCAGCCAGAACGCGAAAGGGCCAAGCCCCTGCATCGCCCAGCCGGTGATCAGCGGGCCTCCGATGGCGCCCAGTCCGAAGATGAACACGAGCCCTCCGGACGCGGCCGGCATATTCTCGTCCGAAAGGAAATCGTTGGTGTAGGCGAGAAACAGGGCGTAGAGCGGCGTCGTCACGCCGCCGGCCAGGAAGGCGGCCGCCATCAATGGCCACAGATCGCCACCGCCACCCCAACCCAGCGCGCAGGACGCCGCGCCGACTACGGCCGCCCCGAAGATCAGCTTGCGCCGGTCGACGCGGTCCGAAAGCCACCCGATCGGGAATTGCAGCACCAGCGCCCCGGCGAACAGCATGGCGACGAACAGCGCGATCTGCGCCGCCGATAGTCCGATCTGGGTGCCGAAAACCGCGCCCATGCCCGATTGCGTTGCGTATACGCTGCCCAGCAGGAAGATTCCCACGGTGCCGAGCGGCGAGCTGGAAAAGAGGTTGCGCAAGGACATCGGGCGCGCGACTTCGACCGCCGGGGCCGTGGTGACGGACAGAAGGATCGGCGCGAAGGAGATCGATACGAGTATCGAGGCCCCGATGAAAAGCCCGGCGGTCCCCGCATCGCCCAGCGTCAGCAGGCCCTGCGCCCCGATGATTCCCAGCGTCTGCGCGATCATGTAGGCCGACAGCACCTTGCCTCGCGTCTCGTTGGTGGCGGCGTTGTTCAGCCAGCTTTCGGCGGTGACATAGATACCCGACATGCAGAAGCCCACCAGCAGGCGCAGCAGCGTCCAGGCCCAGGGTTCGGCCAGCAGCGTAAACGCGATCAGCCCCGCAGACATGAAGCTGCCCAGCGCCGCAAAGACGCGAACGTGTCCGACCCGCCGGATAAGCAACGGGGTCAGACGCGCGCCCGACAGAAAGCCCATGAAATAACCCGAAGTGACGACGGCCAGCTCCGCGGCTGAAAAACCCTCGATCCCGCCGCGCAGGCCGATAAGGGTGAAATGCATGCCGTTGCCGAGCATGATCAACACGATGCCGAGCAGAAGAGCCCAGACCCCGTACAACACCTGAATCATGGTTCTTCCTTTTCGTGCCTTCGGGTTCTCGCGCACTGCCCGCCGACTTTACCACCTTCGTCATTGCCGGCCCTTCGACAAGCTCAGGATGTCCCGGCAACCCGGCTCCGGCGGCAGTGTGGTCCCTGGCGGAGAGATATCCGCCCGGTTGAACCGGCGCACTGGGTCCCCGGAACAAGTCCGGGGATGACGTGGGAGGGGTGGATTAGGGATTTCGCGAACCGTCACCGGGCCCCGCCTCTTCAAACCCGCGGAATAGTCACCGGCCTGAGCTGCCGCTTCTGCGCAGCAATCCGGAACTGCGCGTTCGCCGCGCCATACCCGCGATACCCGCCCCGTCTCTCGACGATCTCGAAGAAGAAACCCTCGCCGAAATTGGCGCTGTAGAGCTGGAAATATTCCCCATGGCCGTCGCGGTCGTAGAGGATGCTGGCGGCGCGGAGCTGTTCCAGCAGGTCGCCGTCGAGGCCGAAACGTGCGTCGAGGTCGTCGTAATAGTTCTGCGAGATGGCGAGCGCGGTGAAGCCGTTCTT
>DATHRP010000218.1:0-6752 GCA_035465195.1 Afifellaceae bacterium
CGAGCGCCGGGATCGCCTTGAAGGAATAGGTCTCGTAGACCTTGTCGAGCATCGGCACGTCGACCTCTGAAAATTCCAGGCAGATGAACCGGCCGCCATAGTCGAGCACGCGGAAGGCCTCCCGAAGTGCCGCCTCGATGCGCGGCACGTTGCGGATGCCGAAGGCGATCGTGTAGGCGTCGAAGGCCCCGTCGTCGAAAGGCAGCGCCTCGGCGTTCGCCTCCACGAAGCGGATGTCCGGAAAGCCGCGCTTCGCCGCGCGCTCGCGGCCGACCTCCAGCATCGATCCGTTGATGTCGGCGACGGTGATGTCGGCGTGGCCCTCCGTCCGCTCCGCGATCCGGAAGGCGATGTCGCCGGTGCCGCCGGCGACGTCGACCACCGACCACGGCTTGCCCTGCCGGGCATGGCGCGGCGGCGCCAGCCACGAGACGGCGGCGTCCTTCCAGATCCGGTGCATGCCGCCCGACATCAAGTCGTTCATCAGGTCGTAGCGGCGGGCGACGGAATGGAACACATCGTCGACCAGCTCCTGCTTGTCGCCGAGCGCCACCTTGCGGTATCCGAAATCAGTCGTCTCGCTCATTGGTCGCCTGTGTTTTTCGCGTCCGATCGGCGGAATACCACGCAATCCGCGCCGCAATCCGGTTTCCACGGTCTAGATAATGGCATAAACACCATACCGAAAGGTGGACAAACCGGCCGCGGTGCCGCACCCGCCCGGTGCAATCCGTCTGCCCGAACCGGCTCACCGCTCACGATGATCCCTCGGAACAAGCGCCCCGATGCCTGAACTGCCCGAAGTCGAGACGGTCCGCCGCGGCCTGGCGCCGGCCATGGAAGGCGCGGTGATCGCGCGCGCCGAGGCGCGCCGCCCCGATCTCCGTTTCCCGTTCCCGGAGCGTTTCGCCGAGCGGCTGACGGGCAGGCAGGTGCTGGCGCTCCGACGCCGGGCGAAATACCTGCTCGCCGATCTTGCCGGCGGCGAGACGCTGATCATGCATCTCGGCATGTCCGGCTCGTTCCGCATCGAGGACGACGCGCCCGTCGCCGCCGGCGCGTTCCACCATCCGCGCGGCAAGGCGGCGGCTCACGATCACGTGGTGCTGGCGCTCTCCGGCGGCCACACGGTCGTCTACAACGATCCCCGCCGCTTCGGCTTCATGACGCTGGCGGAGACCGCCGCGCTCGAAGCCCATCCGCTGCTTGCCCGCCTCGGCGTCGAGCCGACCGGCAATGAACTGAGCCCCGAGGCGCTGGCCGCCGGCCTGGCTGGGCGCAATTCGCCTGTCAAGGCCGCGCTGCTCGACCAGACCCTGATCGCCGGCCTCGGCAATATCTATGTCTGCGAAGCGCTGTGGCGCGCGCGGATTTCACCGCGCCGGCTGGCGCGCACGCTCGTCAGGCGCGACGGTGCACCGACCGATCGGCTGGACCAGCTGACCGGCGCAATTCGCGCCGTCATCGCCGAGGCGATCGCCGCCGGCGGTTCCTCGCTGCGCGATCATGTCCAGACCAATGGCGAGCTCGGCTATTTCCAGCACTCCTTCGCCGCCTATGACCGCGCGGGCGAACCCTGCCGCCATGAGGGTTGCACCGGCACCATCGGCCGGATCGTCCAGTCCGGCCGCTCCACCTTCTACTGTCGGCGCTGCCAGCGCTGAGCTAGCCGCAGACCTTCGCCGCCAGGTCCTCCAGGTCGTCCGCCACCGCGTCCCAGTCCGACGTCGCTTCGAGGTCGTCCGTCTGGCCGGGTCCGTATTCGGCCGGCCGCGGCAGGAACGCCGTCTTCAGCCCCGCCGCGCGGGCGGCGTCCAGGTCGCCATTGTGCGCCGCCACCATCATCACCTCGCCGGGCTTGAGGCCGAGCGCCGCAGCCGTGGCCGTGTAGACCACCCGCTCAGGCTTGTAGTTGTGGGCGATCTCCGCGCCCAGGATCGCGTCCCACGGCAGGCCGCCGAATTTCGCGAGCCACGTCATCAGCGCGATCGAACCGTTCGAGCAGGTCGCGATGGCGTAGCGCGCCTTCAGCCGCGTCAGTCCTGCGACGGCGTCGGGCCACGGCGGCAGCTTCTCCCAGGCGCGGTTGAAATCGGCCCGCGCCGCCTCGTCGAACCGGTCCCCGATCCCGAAATCGCCGAGCACCTTGTCGAGGTTCTCCCGGTGCAGCAGGTCGAGCGCAACGTAGCCGCGGTTGCCCGCGCGGATGCGTTCCATCGCCGGCTGGTATTCCGCCCGCCAGGCCATGGCGAAGTCGAACGGGTCGGCGTCGATGCCGCGTTCGTCGAACGCCGCCTTCGCCACCGCGGCGACGCCGCTCCGCCAGTCGACCACGGTTCCGAACACGTCGAAGATCAGCGCTTTCATGTACGTCCTCCCTCGGCGAGTGGCCTTGCCAGCCGCTCCTCCAGCGCCTTGAAGAACTGGCCGACATGCAGGCCGTCGACCAGCGCGTGGTGCACCTGGACGGCGACCGGCATCCGCCATCGCTCGCCCTCCTGTTCGATCTTCCCCCAGCCGATGCGCGGAATGCAATCCTGCGGCCCGTCGACCGGATGGGTCATCGCGGTGAAGGCGAGCCACGGCAGGCAGGTCAGGTAGATCCAGTCTTCTTCGCCGGCGACATCGTCGCGGAGCGCCTCCTGCCGCTTTGCCCGTTCCACCTCGCGGCGGCAGTTGCCGTCGAACGTCGGCCAGTCCGCGGCAAACGGAATATCGCAGAAGGCGAACCGCTCGCCCTCGATCGGCACAGTGACGGAGGCATGGACCACATCATATTGGCGCACCTCGTCGCCGCCGAAGCGTGTGCTCAGTACCGGCACCGCGTTGGCCGCCGACATGATGGCGTGCAGCGCCGCGTTGAAGACGGAGACGCCGGCCGGCCTGTCGACCGTCATCAGCCGCGTCGCGTCGACCGTGGCGGTCAGCGCGAAATGCGGGTTCGCGACGGCGCGGAAGAAGCGGAACTGGCTCGCCCGCGGCCAGGCCTCAAGGTCGATGCTCTTCACCGGAACCCTCCCATGCCGCAGTCCTATCGGTCGCGGGTCATGGCGGCAAGCGGACGGCGGCGGCTTGACTTATGTGACTTGCAGCCGTTCCGCCTTGCGGATACCGATAGGCCGGCAAGCGATACAGGCGAGCGACAAAGGGGAAGGTCACGTCCATGGCTTACGAGACGATCATCGTTGATACGCGCGGCCGCGCCGGCCTGATCACGCTGAACCGGTCCGAGGCGCTCAACGCCCTGTCCGGCGAACTGATGGACGAGCTCAACGAGGCGCTCGACGCCTTCGAGGCCGACGACAAGATCGGCGCCATCGTCATCACCGGCTCCGAGCGCGCCTTCGCCGCCGGCGCAGACATTACCGAGATGGCCGACCTCGATTTCATCGACGCCTACAGGTCCGATTTCATCGGCCGCTGGGAGCGGCTCACCCGCTGCCGCAAGCCGGTCATCGCCGCCGTCGCCGGCTATGCGCTGGGCGGCGGCTGCGAGATCGCCATGATGTGCGATTTCATCATCGCCGCCGATACCGCCAGGTTCGGCCAGCCGGAAATCAATCTCGGCGTCATGCCGGGCTCCGGCGGCACCCAGCGCCTCGCCCGCTTCATCGGCAAGGCCAAGACCATGGACCTCTGCCTCACCGGCCGCATGATGGACGCAGAGGAGGCCGAGCGCTGCGGTCTCGTCTCGCGCATCGTGCCGGCCTCCGACCTGGTCGACGAAGCGATCAAGGCTGCCCAGAAGATCGCCGGCTTCTCCATGCCGGCCGTCATGATGACCAAGGAGGCGGTCAACCGCGCCTACGAGACCACGCTTGCCGAGGGCGTGCGCTTCGAGCGCCGCCTGTTCCATTCGCTGTTCGCCACCGAGGACCAGAAGGAGGGCATGGCCGCCTTCACCGCCAAGCGCGAGCCCCAGTTCAAGAACAGATAAGTTCAGGCCCCGCCGCCCAGGATCGCCGAGACGACGGCGAGCGCCACGACGGCGAGCATCGCCAGCGCCATGCCGATATTGATCGCGAAGTGGACGCGCGGCGGCACGTTGAGCCGCTTCAGCGTCACCCCGGCATAGAGCCAGATCAGGTGGATCGGGATCCAGATCGCGTTGATGATGACGAACTTGATCGCCACTTCCGCCGCCAGGCTGGACGGCAGGAAGCCGAAGCCGGTGAACAGCGTCGTGTTCACCGCGTAGGCTTTCGGGTTGAGCGCCTGCAGCAGGATGCCGCCGCCAACCCCCGGCGCCTTCTTCGTCTCGATGAAGGCGATCCGGTTGCCGGAAAAGGCGATCCGCGCCGCCAGGTAGAGCAGGTAGGCCGTGGAGGCGACGAGCAGCACCGTGCGCACCAGCGGTTCGGCGAGCACGATGCCGGCGAGCCCGGAGACCACCGCCAGCGCCACCAGGTTGGTGCCGATGAACAGCCCGGCGATATAGATGAGCCCCGGCCGGAAGCCGAAGCCGGAGCCGACGCCTGCGGCCGACAGGACGCCGGGCCCGGGCGTGATCAAGAGGAAGAAGATCGCGGCGACAAAGGCAAGCATGGCCTGCCGGTAGGCGCTGGCGGAACCCCGGTCAAGCGCCCAGCGGCCATACTGCGCCATATCCGCGGCCATATCCCCGGTCATGACCCCGGCCAAGACCCCGCCCATGCCCCAAGCCCGTTTCCGCCGGGCCGCCATTCTGCCGTTGACGGCGGCCCGTGGCGCGACTATAGGAAGGCCGAATTCTGCGGCCCGCCATATTTTGGGTAACCGGGCCGCTCTTTGCGTTTGGGCGGAAGGCGCTCCGGTGGAACAGTCGGTTCCGCAGCCGGCGCCGGACGGACCGGACAGCAGGGAAACCGAACCACGAATATACCGAAAGCGGAACTGGACAGTATGGCCAATACAGTCTCGGCCAAGAAGGCCACACGGAAGATCGCCCGCAAGACCGCGGTCAACAAGATTCGCCGGACCCGGATGCGCACCCGTATCCGCACCGTCGAGGAGGCGATCGCCGCCGGCGACCAGAAGTCGGCCCTGGAGGCCCTGAAGGCCGCCCAGCCGGAAATCATGCGCGCCGCCCAGAAGGGCATCCTTCACGCCAACGCGGCCTCCAGGAAGGTCTCCAGGCTCGCCCAGCGCATCAAGGCGCTCGCCTGACCTTCCCGTAGGATCAAGGTCCCTCCGGCGTCCACCGGCGCCCCATCCTGACGTCAAACCCGGCTCTCCTGGAACTCCAGGCGCCGGGTTTTCCTTTTACCTGCAAATAAATAGCCGCCCGCCCATGGCGCGGACGGCCCGTCACGGTTTCGCCGAATTTCCGCCAATTTTGATCAATTAGCGGTTGTTCGGAGGTTGGGAGTCCGACCTCCTCATTCCGACTCGATTTCCTGTTAGTTAACAAATGGTTAACGGTAAGAGAAACGACCGGACCCGGATTTTTGGTCAATCGGCAATTGTCAAGGCGGCATTCTGAAATTTTTTTTGCCGCATTTCCTTCCCCCACGACAGCATGTGCACACAGTGCCCTAAAAACCTTGAGTCTCAAACAGTTCGGGTGACTCCGCGGCACCCCCTGTGGAACCGGCACCGGCCGACTGCAACCGGCGCCCGGCCGGATCGGCCGAAAAGCGGTTGCCGCAGAATTTCGCATATGTAACTTCGAAATCCGGACGGGGCGACCCGGCAACCCGATACAGAAGAAGAAACAGGCGGATGGCTGCAATGGCCATTGTCAGCGTGCGGACAGCTTTGTGTCAAATTTCAGGGTGCCGGGGTTCAGTCCCGACCGCAGCTCGTCTGGGGCTGACTATCCTGGCGTTACTTCAGGGGTTTGTAGGGGGTTTGCCGAGCTTTCGGGCGAGGTGCGTTTGTGTGTGAACACGAACGGCAGTGCACGTGACGAAAACAAGAATGTCGTGCGGCGCTGCTTTGGATGATGCGGAACAGCTTCGGGGCGCGCAGCCGAACGGCGGTGCCCGCCGCTCCGGAGAACATGAGAGGAAATTGGGGACATGTCGACAGGGGCGGCAAGGAAGAAATCACTAAGCACGGACGCCAGCGCAAAGGACGAGGAGAACAAGGTGGATGGTGCCAATGCGTGGGAGCGCGTTCGGACAAGGCTGCAGGCCGAACTTGGCGAGGAGGTGTTCAATTCATGGTTTGCGCGCGTCACGCTTGAGAACGTCTCCGCCGGCATCGTCACGCTCTCCGCGCCGACACTGTTCCTGAAGGGCTGGATCAAGTCCCATTACGCGGATCGTCTTCTGACGCTGTGGCAGGAGGAGATTTCCGCCGTCCGCCGCGTCGACGTCACCCAGCGCAGCGCGCTGCGCGTCGTGCCGGCGCCCGCCGAGCCTGCCCAGCCGCAGCCCTCGCGCGTCGTCGACCATTCCGGTTTTGCCGAGCCGTCCGGCGACCGGTTCGCCGGCTCGCCGCTCGACCCGCGCCTCACCTTCGCAAGCTTCTGCGAAGGCCGCTCCAACGACGTGGCGGCCCGCGCCGCCCGCGCCGTCGCCGCGGCCCCCGAAGGCAGCACTCCCGTCTACAATCCGCTGTTCATCCATTCCGGCGTCGGCCTCGGCAAGACCCATCTGCTTCAGGCGATCGCCCACCAGGCCCGCGTCAGCGATCCGCGCCGCCGCGTCCTTTACCTCACCGTGGAACGCTTCGCCTTCCAGTTCATCTCGGCGCTCCGCGAAAAGTCGGCGCTCGACTTCAAGGAAAAGCTCCGCTCCATCGACATCCTCCTGATCGACGACATGCAG
>DATHRP010000219.1:0-2854 GCA_035465195.1 Afifellaceae bacterium
GAAGATGTACTTGTAGCCCTTGCTGAACAGGGCGCGTGATGCGCCTTCCGCCTCGACCATCGGAACCTTGAACTTCTCTGTCACCGGCGCGGCGGCCAGCGTCGTCGCGGAACTGTAGGGCCCGAGGATGAACTTGACGCCATCCTGGTTGATCAGGCGTTCCAGCAGCTGGGCAGTACGAGCCGGGGTCGACTCGTCGTCATAGTAGTTGACTTCGAGCTTATAGGCCTTGCCGTCAACCATGACGCCGCCCATCTCGTTGATCTTCTTGACGGCCAGGTCATAGCCGTTCTGGGTGTCAACACCATTGGACGAGTATTTCCCGGTCAAGGATATCGCGGAACCGAGGACGATGGTGTCCTCTGCCACTGCGTTAGTGGTCATACCGGCGGCAATGACACCTGCCATCGCCAACAGTGATAGATTCTTCATATTTCACTCCCTGAAGGTTGGGCCGCAATTTATTTCATTGTCTTGGCGGTGGCGCATCGTATGAAAAAACTGCCTATTTCCGCAAGGTTTTATTCCCGTTTGTCCATTTCCCGGCAGCCGGACGAAACGCCCGGCAAGCGCCGTATGGCGTCAACCTGTCATGAAACTGTCGCCCCGCCGGACCATGTAGCCGGAAGTCGGTGATGCCGATTCGGCGTTAACCATGCCGGAAATGAAGGGACGAACAGATGCGCGGCCAATCCGCCGAACGGTTGAAATCGGCCATCCAGGGCCGCCGGGGAAGCGCGGCCGAGCGCGCGCTGGACAAGCTTTTCACGTTTGCGTTCAAGGGCCTGGTTTATCCACAGATCTGGGAAGACCCCGAGGTCGATCTGGCGGCGCTGGAGCTTTCGCCCCGTACCCGGGTGATCGCCATCGCATCCGGTGGTTGCAACGTGCTGTCCTACCTGATCGCCGGCCCGCGCGAGATCGTCGCCGTCGACCTAAACCGGGCCCACGTGGCGCTGACCCGGCTGAAGCTTGCGGCGGCCCGCCACCTGCCCTCGCACGACGCATTCTACCGCTTCTTCGGCGACGCCGACGAAACAGGCAACGTCACCGCGTACCGGCGCTTTATCCGCCGCCGCCTCGATCCGGAAACGCGCCGATACTGGGACGGACGCGGCATCAGCGGCCGGCGCAGGATCACCATGTTCTCCCGCGACCTCTATCGCCACGGTCTGCTCGGCCATTTCATCGGCATCAGTCATTTCATCGCCCGCTGCTACGGCGTCGATCCCCGGCAGATGATCGAGGCCCGTTCGCTGGAGGAGCAGCGGAGCTTCTTCGAACAGCGCCTGGCGCCCCTGTTCGACAAGCGGCTGGTCGCCTGGGCGACGTCGAAGAAGGTCTCGCTCTACGGCCTCGGCATTCCGCCGGCCCAGTACGAGGCGCTTGCCTCGGCGGCCGGCGGCGACATGGCCGCCGTCCTGAAGCAGCGCCTCGAGCGGCTGGTCTGCGGCTTCCCGCTCGGCGAAAACTACATTGCCTGGCAGGCATTCGGGCGCGGCTATTCGGGCGGCGCATCCGGCCCGCTCCCGCCCTACCTGCGCGCCGACAGGTTCGAGACCATTCGCCAGCACGCCGACAGGGTTCGGGTTCACAACCGTTCCTTTACCGAGCATCTGCGGACGGAAGCCGACGGCGCGCTGGACGCCTACATCCTTCTCGACGCGCAGGACTGGATGACCGACGCGCAGCTGAACGAGCTCTGGAGCGAGATCACGCGGACGGCACGGCCGGGCGCCACGGTGGTCTTCCGCACCGCCGCCGAGCCGAGCCTGCTGCCGGGCCGCGTCGCGGAAACCGTGCTCGGCCAGTGGACCTACGACGAGGCACGCTCGCGGCAGCTTGGCGAGCGCGACCGCTCGGCAATCTACGGCGGCTTCCATCTCTACCGCTTCGATGGATAGGCCGGCGCCCGGCGCACCGGCATCCGCGGCCGAAGGTCGGCTGATGGACCGGATCTACCGCCGCCAGCGGCACGTCTACGACCTGACCCGGAAATATTACCTGCTCGGCCGCGACGGGCTGATCCGCTCGCTCGATCCGCCGCCGGCGGGCTGCGTGATCGAGATCGGCTGCGGCACCGGGCGCAACCTGATCGCCGCGGCAGGGCTTTACCCCGACGCCCGCCTGCTCGGCCTCGATATTTCCGAGGAGATGCTGCGCACCGCCGAAGCGAATATCAGGCGCGCCGGCCTTGCCGGCCGCATCCGGCTTGCCCGGGCCGATGCGACGAGCTTCGACGCGGACGCGCTGTTCGGGCAGGCCGCGTTCGACCGGGTTTTCTTTTCCTACACGCTGTCGATGATCCCGGGCTGGCGGGACGCGCTCGACCGCGCGCTGGCGCACCTTGCCGAATGCGGCCGGCTGCACGTCGTCGATTTCGGCCAGCTGGAACACATGCCCGGTGTCTGCCGCGCCGTATTGTTCACCTGGCTTAGTCGGTTTCACGTCTCGCCTCGGGCGGACCTTCCGGATCGCCTGCGGGAGTGCGCGCTTCACCACGGCCTCAGCCTGCGGTTCCGGTCCCGGTTCCGCGGTTATGCCTGGTCGGCCAGCCTAACCCGCCGGGACTGAGCTTCCGGGCAATCACCAGATGGCCACCGATCGGATCGCCCTCGTCGTAGCGCACCACGATCGGCGCCATCAGGAGGCATTCGAAGCCGTGAGCCTCGAGACGCTCGCGGATATAGGGCTCGCCGTGTGCGAAGCGCTGCTTCGGCCCCACCGTGAACGGTCGCCCCGCCAGATCCTCTTCCGGCAGGGTTTCGGTGGAAAAGGCGAACAGCCCGCCGTCGGCGAGAAGCGCCGCCACACCCGTGAACAGGTCCTCGACATCGCCGAGATAGGGCAGCAC
>DATHRP010000220.1:0-3621 GCA_035465195.1 Afifellaceae bacterium
GGCGGCGTCAATCTGCGCGCCGAAGAGGAAGCGCGCGAGATCGAGACCCGGCTGGAGACGATCAACACCGAACGCGCCGACCTGGAGGCGGCAATCCGGCAGTTGCGCAACGGCATCAACACGCTGAACCGCGAAGCGCGCCAGCGGCTGCTCGATGCGTTTGACGAGGTCAACGGTCATTTCCGGAGCCTTTTCACCCACCTCTTCGGCGGCGGTACGGCCGAACTCACGCTGACGGAATCGGAAGATCCGCTGGAGGCCGGGCTCGAGATCATCGCCATGCCGCCCGGAAAGAAGCCGCAAAGCATGACGCTCCTGTCCGGCGGCGAGCAGGCCCTGACGGCGATGTCGCTGATCTTCGCGGTCTTCCTCACTAATCCGTCGCCGATCTGCGTTCTCGACGAGGTGGATGCGCCGCTCGACGATGCCAATGTCGAACGGTTCTGCGCCCTGCTCGACGACATGCGCAAGCGGACCGACACGCGTTTCATCGTGGTCACCCACAATCCCATCACCATGGCGCAGATGGACCGCCTGTTCGGCGTCACGATGGCCGAACGCGGTGTCTCGCAGCTGGTGTCGGTCGATCTCCAGACGGCCGAGCGCTTCCGCGAGGCGGTTTGACGGCAGGCGTCGCAATGACCAATTGCCGCACCGCATCATAGCGCGAAAAAAGCATTCAAAATCAGAGAGTTGATAGCGTGCGCTGTCACCTTGACAGTCCCGGCGGCCACAACTATGTTGCGCGCGGTTTCGGAGGGGTGCGACCTGCCGACTTCCGTTCGCTAAGCGGCGCTTGCTGGACTGTTATCTAGTATGGTCTGGTAGGGGACGGGCAGGTGAAGCGGAGCGGTAGCGATCAATCAGAACCGAGATTCCGACCTGGATGCGCGTCGTGAGCGCCTGTCGAAGGCCCTGGAGGGCCGGCGTGGCAAGGATCAGGCTCACGAGCGGCGAAGTTCAGGCGCAGGCGGCTTCGCCAAGGCGCTGAAGATCGGCAGCGAGTTCGTTGCCGGTGTCCTGGTTGGCATCGCACTCGGCTGGGGCCTCGACTCGGCGGCTGGAACGTCGCCGTGGGGCTTGATCGTTTTCATGATGCTCGGTTTTGCCGCCGGGGTTGTGAACGTGATCCGCAGCTCCTCAAGCATGAGCACATCGGCCGAAGGGGCCGAAAAGGATCAATAGCGGCGCCTGGCCGCATCGGACCGGTCGGTACTTTTGTCGGCCGGCCTCATACGGGGAAAGTTGCAGTGGCATCATCTGCCGACAAGGTCGACCCGATCCATCAGTTTGCGATCAACAATATCTTTGAATTCGGCGAATTCGGCGGATGGACGTTCGCCTTCACCAATTCCGCCCTGTTCATGGTGCTGACCGTCCTTGCCGTTACCGCCTTCCTGCTGCTGTCGACCAACAGCCGCGGCCTGATTCCCGGGCGCATGCAGTCTCTTGCGGAGATGTCTTACGAGTTCGTCGCCGGCATGCTGCGCGAGGCAGCCGGAACCGAGGCGATGAAGTTCTTCCCCTTCGTCTTCACGCTGTTCATGTTCATCCTGTTCGGCAACCTGATCGGCATGATGCCGTATTTCTTCACCTTCACGAGCCATCTTATCGTTACCGCGGCGATGGCCGCGCTGGTGATGACGATCGTGATCGGCTACGGCTTCTACCGCAACGGCATCGGGTTCCTGAACCTGTTCGTGCCGAGCGGCGTTCCCGGCTATCTGATGCCGATGATCATCGCCATCGAGGTGCTCTCGTTCCTGTCCCGTCCGGTCAGCCTGTCCATCCGACTGTTCGCCAACATGCTCGGCGGCCACATCACGCTGAAGGTTTTCGCCGGGTTCATCGTCAGCCTGTCGGCGCTCGGAGCGCTCGGCTATGGTGGCGCGATCCTGCCGTTCCTGCTGATCGTCGCGCTGACCGCACTGGAGTTTCTCGTCGCTTTCCTGCAGGCCTATGTCTTCGCGATGCTGACCTGCATGTACATCAACGACGCCATTCACCCCTCGCATTGACGCGAGACAGAACCACCGAACCGTTTCACCGGATCACACGACAAGGAGAATAATCATGGAACCAGCAGCAGCAGCCCTGATCGGCGCCGGATTTGCTTGTGTTGGCATGGGCGGCGCGGCCGTCGGCCTCGGGCACATCTTCGGCAACTTCCTGGCCGGCGCCCTGCGCAACCCGTCTGCCGCGGACGGCCAGTTCGGCCGCCTGATCTTCGGCTTCGCCGTTATCGAAGCCATGGGCATCTTCTCGCTGCTGATCGCGTTCCTCCTGCTCTTCGCCCAGGGCTGAGCAGGCCGGTTCGCAACGAAGCACCGGGCGCCGGCTTGCCGGCGCCTGCTATTGCGGGAGCTTGATGCGTGGCTGAACAGACAACCGAAACGACCGAAACGACGGGTCACGCCGCCGGGGAAGAGCACAGCGGCGGATTCCCGCCGTTCGACTCGACCCATTTCGGCTCGCAGATCCTCTGGCTGGCGATCACCTTCGGTCTGCTCTACTACCTGATGTCGAAGGTCGCGCTGCCCCGGATCGCTTCGATCCTGGAAGAGCGCAACGACCGCATCGCGGACGACCTCGCCGAGGCGGAAAAGCTGAAGCAGGAAACCGACGAAGCGATCGCCGCCTATGAGCAGGCGCTGGCCGAAGCCCGGCAGAACGCACATGGCATTGCCGAAAAGGCACGCGACAAGGCGAAGGCCGAGATCGGTGCCTCGCGCAGCAAGATCGAAGGCGATCTCGAGGCGAAGGTGGCGGATGCCGAAGAGCGCATTTCCAAGGTGAAGGCCGAAGCCCTTGCCGAGGTCGACACGATCGCCAAGGATACGACCGGCGCACTTGTCGAGGTGCTGATCGGCGGCGGCGCATCGTCCGACGAGATCGGCAAGGCGGTCGATACCGCGCTCGCCGAAAGGAGACGCTGATGGACGCGACATCCCAGGCAACTCTCTGGGTCTTTCTCGGACTGGTCGTCTTCCTGGCGCTGATGGTCTACCTCAAGATCCCGGCCAAGATCATCGCCGCGCTCGACAAGCGCGGCGACGAGATCCGCAAGAATATCGAGGAAGCGCGCAGGCTGCGCGAAGAATCCCAGGCGCTGCTCGCCGAATTCCAGCGCAAGCAACAGCAAGCCGAGGACGAGGCGAAAGAGATCGTCGATCTTGCCAAGCGCGAAGCTGCGGCGCTCGCCGAAGAGGCCAAGGCCCGCATGAACGACTATGTCGAGCGCAGGACGAAGGCAGTCGAACAGCGCATCGCGCTGGCGGAGAGCCAGGCGCTGGCCGATGTCAGGGCAAGCGCCATCGAGGTCGCTTCGCGCGCTGCGGCGCAGATCGTCGCCGCGAAGGCAGAGGGTGAAGCCGGCGACAAGTTGGTGGAAGCCTCGATTGCCAACCTGAAGGATCGGCTCAACTAGGACCCGGCATCTCCGCCGCAGAGCGGAGCGAAACTGCGCCGGTGGATCGCACACGGGCCGAGCGCCGTCAGCGCGTCCCTGTGCGCCTGCGTCCCGTATCCCTTGTGCCCGGAAAATCCGTACCCCTGATAGGCCGCTTCGCAGCGCGTCATCAGCCGGTCGCGCACCACCTTGGCGACGATAGAGGCCGCGGC
>DATHRP010000221.1:0-4542 GCA_035465195.1 Afifellaceae bacterium
CCAGAAATACGGTCATCGCAAACCGTGTAGGAAGCGGAATGTCCGGGGCGCCTCCCTTGGTGACTCGAACGACATTCCAGCTCGCCGGCGGACTCCTTTTCGCTGTATACCTGCCGGTCGTCACGCGCTGGCAGTTCGATACAAGGATCGTCACCGATCCGAGCATGGCGAACACCATTCTCGGCACCGGCATAGCGCTGATTGTCGGCTACTATTTCTACCGCAGTCTGACGACGTTTCCCGGCGTGCGTGCGCTGTCGTACATCATCCCGACGATCGTGGCCTCCTTCACGGTGATGCTGATTGCCTTTTTCTTTCTGCGTCTCGACTACAGCCGCTATCAGTTCATTTCGAGCTTCGCGCTGACGCTTCTGTGGTTCCACGGCGTCAACCTGGCGGCCGGACGGGCGCGCCCCTACAGCCTTGCCGTTGTGCCGGGCGGCGACAGTGGCTCGCTTCGCTCTCAGGCGCGCGTGGCGTTCTCTCACCTAGCCGAACCACGGCTCGGCGGCGAATGGGACGGGGTCGTTGCCGACCTCAGGGCCGATCTCGGCGAGAAGTGGGAGCGTTTCATCACCGACTGCGCGATTTCGGGCATGCCCGTCTTCCACGTCAAGCAGGTGAGGGAGTCGCTGACCGGACGGGTGGAGATCGAGCATCTGTCGGAGAACAATTTCGGCTCGCTGATACCGAACCTGGCCTACGTAAAGATCAAGCAGGTGATCGACTGGTTGGCCGCCCTGGCGGTGCTGCCGTTCCTGCTGCCGGTCTTTGCGATCGTCGCCATCCTGATCAAGCGCGATTCGCCCGGCCCGGTCTTCTTCACCCAGGAACGGATGGGCTATCAGGGGCATCCCTTTACGGTCTACAAGTTCCGCACCATGGCGGGCGACTCCAACGAGGACGAGCTCGACGACGCGATCACGAAGACAGACGACCAGCGGATTACGGATCTTGGTCGCTTCCTGCGGCGCACGCGCATCGACGAACTGCCGCAGGTATTCAATATCCTGCGCGGCGAAATGAGCTGGATCGGTCCGCGGCCGGAAGCCGCCGTACTGTCGCGGTGGTACGAGAGCGAACTTGCCTTCTACCGTTACCGGCATATCGTGCGGCCGGGGATAACCGGCTGGGCGCAGGTCAATCAAGGCCATGTCGCCGAAGTCAACCAGGTGCACGAGAAGCTGCACTACGATTTCTACTACATCAAATATTTCTCGCCGTGGCTCGACGTGCTGATCGTGCTGCGAACCATAAACACGATGGTGACAGGGTTCGGCGCGCGATAACGGCATACGCCTTGGGAGAGGGCGCAGGAATGGTGACATCGCGACATTTCAGGCTTCCGCTGATCTGCGGATTGGCAGTCATCATTGCCGTGATTTTCTACTACGCAGTGATCGACGACGCGCCGCTTCCCTATCACCCGCTTGTCGATGGCTGGAATGACATAATCCTGCATGTCGGCGCCTTTGCGGCGCTGAGCATCGTATCTCTCATGATCTGGCGTCCGACGATGATCGTATTCCTGGCGTTGCTTTGTGCCGGCGCGGCCATCGAACTGATGCAGATTTTCGTACCGGGCCGAGAGGTCGGTCCCTCGGATATGGCCGCCAATTGCGTCGGGATCGCGCTGGGCTTCATCGGACTTCTCGTCGCTCGCGGTTTGGCCGCGCGGGTGTTGGGCGGACCGCAGGCTGCCGGAGACTAGCCCGTGATCATCTATTTCGGATTGATGACCGTGCCCGCGATCCTGGCAATGACAGCGCCACGATCGAAAAATCTTCTCCTGTTTGCTTTCGTTTTCACCGTATTCGTCGTCGCTATCGGCGCACGTGAAAATATCGGCATGGACTGGAACAATTACGTCGCCATTCACCAGAAAATGCGCTTCTACCGTTTCCAGGAGGTGTTGTTCGGAACGGAAGCGGCGGCGAATTCGCTGTTCTGGATCTCGCGAAAATTCTTTTCCGGTATCTATACGACCAATTTTGTCGCGGCTGTCATCCTGGTTCTCGGTGTCCTGATATTCGCGGCGCGCACCTCGGAGCCTTGGCTTTCCGTGCTGGCCGCGACGCCTTATGTCTGCATCGTGATCGGCATGAGCGCCACGCGACAGGCCATGGCGATCGGCGTGATCCTGACAGTCTTCGCGTTTTGGCATGATTTCGGCCTGATCCGAAAGGGCGCCATGATCTTCGCCGCATCCTTGTTCCATACGAGCGCGATCTTCATCGGAGGCTTCATGGTTCAGGACTTGCCTGTCCATGCGGCCATCAGGATTGTGGCCGGTGCCGCCGTTGCCGGCGCAGGTGTGTATGTCCTTTCAAGAACCGGCATCTATTCCGGACAGCTCGATTTCTACGCCGAGTCCTATCTTTCGTCGGAGGGGCAGATCGTATCTCCGGGCGCTTTGGCCCACGTCGCGCTGGTGGCTCTTCCCGCCGCCGTCTATTTCTATTTTCGCGATCGGATCTTCGCTGTCTATGAGCGCAGCGGTTTCATGGACATGAGCGCCCTGATCTGTCTCGCCCTGGTACCTGCGGCTTTCGTCTTTTCCACCGCTGCCAGCCGGTTCTCGGTCTATATGCAGTTCTTTCCGATGATCTTCTATCCGGTGCTGGCCGACGTCATGGCGACAGAGAACAACAGAACCGCGATACGGCTGGGCGTCATAGGACTCAACTTTGCTTTCCTGCTCGCCTGGCTTCAGTTTGCAAATAATTCGTTTGCCTATTTGCCGTACAGAAGCATCTGGTCCGGATAGGTGGATAACCGCCGGACCGGCAGGTTTTCAGACCGGGCACGGCCGGGGACATGACCAAAGCTGTACTGATCAACGACACGCGAGCGGATTGCCATTACGGCTGCGATCGGGTGATCGGCACGATCGAAAGGCAAGCGGCCGCAAACGGCATGACCATCATCGCGCGCAGCCCGGTTCACAGCGACTGGCGCAACGACCCGGACGTGCTCGACGCAATTGCGCGCGCCGACATCGTCATCGTCAACGGTGAAGGCACGGTCCATAGCAATCGGCCGCCGGCCCGTTTCCTTGTCAGCGTGGCCGATCATTGCCGTACCGTCGGCAAGCCGGCGGTGCTGATCAACAGCTGCTGGTTCGATAACGGTCCCGAACTTGCTGAAATGGCCCGGGCCTTCGCGATGATCACGGTCAGGGAATCGGAAAGCGAAAGACAGCTGAAATCGGCCGGACTGGCCTGCCGGCGCATTGCCGATCTGGCATTGAACCCGACGATAGAGGTGAGCGCGCCGCGGTCCGGTATCGGCGTCACCGACTCGGTGCTCGCCGACGTGGCACTTGAACTCGACCGAATGAGGCGGCGTGTCGGCGGCGTACCAGTCACACTGTTTCACGGCATGACAGGCATTTCCGGCTTGCGCTTCTTCCTACGCCAATATGGCGTGCGGAGGCTGCTGAATCGCCCTGTGGCACTGGCCGGAGCGCTGCGGGCGACCGCGACATCTCTTGCAGGCCAAGCGTCGTCAGTGGATGTTCTGACCGACTTGATCGGCAGACTCGAACTGCTTGTCACAGGACGGTTTCACGCGGCGATATTCGCGCTTGCCGCAATGACGCCATTGCTGGCGGTCGAGTCCAATACGCCGAAGATCTCAGCAACGCTGAAGGATGCCGGCCTTGAGCCCTGGCGCGTGCGACCGACGGTGGACTTCGACGACCGGATTCTGCGCCGTGCGACCGCCTGGACCGGCGAAGAGGAGGCCAATCTACGGGATTTCCTGAGTGACAACAGAAGGCGCCAATCGGATCTGTTCAAAGACATGGCGACGCTGGCCGCATGAGCAGTCTGGTCCTTCAAAAGACAGGGAATCGCGTCAGGATCGGGCCAGCCGGCGACACGACGCAACCGCAGCGCATTCATTCTCTTGCGTCGTTCGTTGATATGGCGCCGGAGGCAAACGCCCTAGCGTCTTCGTTTTCGAAGCGGGTGAACGATCGCTACTGGCGGCTGGAATATGCCAAGCTGGTTGCAGCGGAGGGCTTTGCGGTGCTCGGCCAAGCCGATGAAATCGCAAGAGTGGCCGGCTCTGGCGACGATCCGGTTCTGTTTGACAACGTCATCAAAAGCGATCGCGTATCAGTTGCCGCCGCCCGGGCGCTTTCGGCAACCGGGCACGCGGTGGACGGCGCGGGCCGCGCGAGCCTGTTCCTGCGCCTGCGTTACGGGCTGTCCATGGGCGTGGCGATGGCGGCATGGCTGTCGACGCTGATACGCCACGGCTGGGGCAACAGATTGCCCTCGGAAGCGGGCAGCGGGCTCATCATCGCCGTTCACGGCGAGGTGTCCAATCGCACCGGCCATGTACTCGCTGCCGCTGCGCAGAACAGCTCCGTATCGGCCGCGATCGTGCTGGGCCGCCCGAGATCTGCACTACGTACTATCTCAAGAGAATGGGCGTCGAGATTTGGCCTCGCCGATATCAAGCTCAGTCGGCCTATTTCGTTTGCGGCTGCTTTCAAGAGCATGCCGGAATTGATCCGCCTGTTGCGGGCGGGTG